>CAMDFE010000142.1 GCA_945897395.1 Chryseobacterium gleum
AGCTAATTCACATAACTGATGGGAAATGTCATACATTCCTTTGTCAGGAATAAAGGCCCCTATCCCCTGCTCTACGTGAGGAAGCAATTGCATAAGGGCCGGAGTCTTATAAGGATTACTTCCGTTGTATGTTGCATAACGTTGAAAATACTGAATGGTTTTTGGGTTCTTGAAATATTTCTTAAGTTGAACGGTGTAGCTCCCTATTAAAGGCAGACGAGGAATTCGAGCGATGCCTTTCCAAAACGCTTTTGTTTTATAAAGTTTCGAAAGCTTAAGCGGACGTTCTAAAAACAACGGAGCCGTTGTGTTGTATATGAATTCTGCCTTGGAAAAGAAAGTTCTGACTTTTTCTTCGTCCTCATCAAAAGCTTGAACAATGGCTTTTATGTTCTCTTCTTTATTTCCTTTCGCCTCGAAAACATATCCGTCTGGATAAAAATATTTGCAAAGAATTGGAAGTTCCGAATATGTAAAGTGCTCAGACATTCTTTCACCGCAGAGTTCAAATAATTCTTCAACATAGTTAGGAAGCGTAAACAAACTCGGTCCTCGATCGAAACGATACTCCCCCATTTTAAACTCAGATAATTTACCTCCAGGATAATTCGAAGCTTCGAAAACCTTTACTGAATAGCCTTTTCGGGCTAAACGAATAGATGCAGCAATGCCGCCAATCCCTGCTCCTATTACAATTGCATTTTTCATTCAGTAGTAGCAAAGAAAAAAGAAAAGAACCGAAATGTTCAAATCAATTTTCATTTTTAAAATAGATGCGTATATTTGCACCCCAATTATGGCGAGGTAGCTCAGCTGGTTAGAGCGTGCGATTCATAATCGCAAGGTCTTGGGTTCAAGCCCCAATCTCGCTACTTTTTAAACCCCTTGATTTTTCAAGGGGTTTTTCATTTTTATTGTTGTACTTTTGCGCCCAATTTAAGAATCGCGCAATGCAAAAAATTAGAAACATCGCTATTATCGCCCACGTTGACCATGGTAAAACTACTTTGGTAGATAAAATGCTTCATGCAGCCAAATTGTTCCGAGATAATGAAGTGCATAACGACTTGATTCTTGACAACAATGACTTGGAGCGTGAGCGTGGTATCACAATTCTAGCGAAGAACGTTTCTATTCAATACAAAGATTACAAGATCAACATTATTGACACTCCCGGTCACAGTGACTTCGGTGGAGAGGTTGAGCGTGTGTTGAATATGGCTGAAGGAGTATTACTATTAGTAGATGCCTTTGAAGGAGCAATGCCACAAACGCGTTTCGTATTGCAGAAGGCAATTCAAATGGGTTTGAAGCCAATTGTTGTCATTAATAAAGTAGATAAAGAGAACTGTCGTCCAGACGAAGTTCACGAACAAGTGTTCGATTTAATGTACAGTTTGGGTGCTACAGAAGACCAGTTGGATTTCGCAACAGCGTATGGTGCTGCGAAGAACGGTTGGATGAGTTTGGATTGGAAAGTTCAGACAGATACGATTGAGCCTCTATTGGATTTGGTAATTGAGCACATTCCTGCTCCTCTTAAAAGAGAAGGCACACCACAAATGTTGGTTACGTCATTAGACTATTCAACATACACGGGACGTATGGCTATCGGAAAACTTCATCGCGGCGAGTTAAAAGCTGGAATGAATGTTACCCTTGCAAAGCGTGACGGAGTTATGGTTAAAGGAAAAATCAAGGAATTATACATCTTTGAAGGATTAGGCAAACGTAAAGTTGAGTCTGTTGTATCTGGAGACATCTGTGCCATTAACGGAATGGAGAATTTCGAAATTGGAGATACATTCACCGATTATGAAAATCCAGAGGCATTGCCTACGATTTCCGTAGATGAGCCAACGATGAGTATGTTGTTTACCATCAATGACTCGCCTTTCTTCGGTAAAGAAGGTAAATTCGTTACAAGCCGTCACATCAAAGAGCGTTTAGAAAAAGAATTAGAAAAGAACTTAGCGCTTCGCGTTCAAGAAACAGATAAGGCAGACCGTTTCAATGTATTTGGAAGAGGTGTACTTCACTTGTCTGTATTGATTGAAACTATGCGTCGTGAAGGATATGAATTGCAAATTGGACAACCTCGCGTAATTCTTAAAACCATTGACGGGGTTAAGAGCGAGCCAATTGAAGAGTTGACCATCGATCTTCCATCTGAGATGGCGGGTACCGCTATTGAATCTGTATCGAAGCGTAGAGGTGAAATGAAGAACATGGAGCCTAAGGGGGAGCGCACGGTGATTGAATTTGAAATCCCTTCAAGAGGTATCATTGGATTAAGAAGTTATTTGTTAACTGCTACTCAAGGTGAAGCTATTATGACTCACCGCTTTAAAGAGTATCAGCCAATGAAGGATGAAATTCCTGGTCGTTTGAATGGTTCTTTGATTTGTATGGAAACAGGTAACGCCATTGCATACAGTATCAGTAACCTTCAAGACAGAGGAAAATTCTTCGTTGAAGCCATGCAAGAAGTTTACGAAGGTCAAGTTATTGGTGAGCACTCACGTGATAACGACTTGGTTATAAACGTTACAAAGACGAAACAATTAACGAACATGCGTGCTTCTGGTACGGATGCAAAAACCGTCATGGCACCACCAATTCAATTCACTTTGGAAGAAGCTCTTGAGTACATCGGTCCAGATGAATACGTTGAGGTGACTCCGAAGTCTATTCGTATCCGTAAGGTTTATTTGAATGAGGGCGACCGCAAGCGTTTTGCGAGGCAGTTTATTCAACAATAAATTTCTTTGGGTTATTAACAATCTGATTGTTTATTAACTATCTTTGCTGTTATGGTAGTTGCTGTAACAGAAGGCGTAAAAATTTCAGTTTTTTCTTTGTTTGAAGAAAGAATGTCCGCTGTCCCTCAAGGCAGTTTCGTCTTTTCCTACCGTATCTCAATTGAGAATCAAAACGACTACCCCATTCAGCTTTTGCGCAGACATTGGTTTATCACAGACTCCAATGGCTTGAAGCGAGAAATTGAAGGACCGGGGGTTATTGGAGAGCAGCCTGTTATTGCTCCTGGAGAGAATTTCTCTTACACATCAGCATGTGACTTACAATCTCCTTTTGGTATTATGAAAGGATTCTATTCCATGCAAATGAAGGGAGCCTCTTCCCTATTCAAAGTTCAAGTTCCTGAGTTTTCTTTGGAAGCTGATTTCATGAAGAACTAAAATTTACTTTAATTTCTTGGACATAAAAAAAGCGGCCTAAGCCGCCTTTTTTAATTTAATCTATTCTTAGTTCTTAACTATTTCGAGTTCTACTCGTCTGTTCATCTTGCGTCCTTCAACCGTTTGGTTGGAAGCAATAGGACGAGTAACACCATAATATTCAATTTTCACTCGATCAGCAGATACACCTTGAGAAATCAAATATGCTTTCACGTTAGCAGCACGCTTTCTCGAAAGTGTCAAATTGTATTCTGGTGAACCTGTATTGTCCGTGTGTCCAGAAATTACAAGAGTTAAAAATTTGTTACTCTTCAACTCAAAAGCTAAATCCTTTAAAATCTGTTTTTGTGATTCTGGCACTTCTGATGTGTTTGAAGGGTAATCTTCTATTGGATTACGAGCAGAACGAACAGGTAAAGCTGGCTCTGGTGTGGGTTCAACAACAGGCTCTGGAGTTGGCTCAACAACAGGTTCTGGAGTTGGCTCAATAACAGGTTCTGGAGTTGGCTCAATAACAGGTTCTGGCTCTGGTGTAGGTTCTACAACTACTAGTTTAGAAATTGTATCAACTGGAGTAACAGCTATAACATCACGAGGTTTTGTACTCTTCAGAGTGTAAGATAATCCAACACTAGCATTCATCAGACGCCCATTGAACATGGTTTTATCTACACTCTGACTCATGTCATATGACATAGACTGCAACGAGTGAGAAACAAATGTATAAGCTGCGAATACAGATACCTTATCTGAAACTTGATACGTTGGAACAACCTTGGCAGCTAAATTCAACATATCGTCGCCCTTGGTAATGAAATAATCATTGCTCGCATCACCTCTAAACGTGCTTGCTCCAACGCCTAATCCAAATTGAACATCAAACTTTTTTGCAGGACGCTCAGATGAAAGTGATTGTCTCAATTGATTCTGAACTGATGTCATTAAGAAGTAATTCGCTCGAAAATAGTTTGAAGAAAAATCTACCGACGATGAATTAGAACCTAAAGCATCGAACGCAAACTCGAATCTGCCGAAATAGATTGGGTTGATGAATGGATGATTCAATCCGACAGCAACGTGTTTTCCAGGAGTAGCTTTTAAAGCAAAATTATTAGCAATTGGAGATCCTGCAAAGTGACTTCCAACAGCAGCATCAACAGACCAAATGCGTGGAATGCGATTTACAATTTCAGCAGTATAGTTGGTTCTTCTATCCGTTAAATGATATCTCAAACCGATGCTCATATTCATGAACCGACCATTCAAAGCGCTGTTCGTCTGTCCTCCTTGCATATCCCAAGTTCTCGATTGAAGTGAGTGGCTCGTAAAAGTAGCATTTGCAATAACTGAAAGATATTTCGAAATACGATAAGAAGGATTCACACTAAAAACTAGCGCATACATATCATCGCCATTCAAGAAAATGTCGCTCATTGTGTTTGTACTCGCTGGGGTATACAACGTTGCGAAACCAAGACCTACCCCGAATGCCAAATCCATTTTGTTCGATTCATTGTTTAAACCTCGCAGTGTGCGCATGTCTGCAATTACCTGATAAGTAGTTCTGAAGTATTTGGTACTAAACGTCGGATCGTTTTTGGCTTGTTTGAAGGCATCAAAACCGATGTCAAATCTTCCAGAAAGTCTCGAATTTGGAAACTTGTGATTCGCTCCAATATTCAAATGCCCAATGGCACCGCCTTTGAATTTCGCAGATTCAACTTGAGTTTTTCCAGCGAAGTGATTACCAAAAGATGCATCGAATGAAGTAAAAAAGTGCAACTTTTTG
>CAMDFE010000143.1 GCA_945897395.1 Chryseobacterium gleum
TCTGTTTAATTTGAATTCAACGACTCACTCCATTTGGTTCTTACCGGTGGTGTGAAATCTTTATTAGGCACTTGTTCGGGGTCGTAACCGAACAATTTATTTTCTTTAATCAACGTGTCAACATAAGTCGGCACCATCTCTTCCCAACCGAGGTGGCCATTGTGAATTAGGTCTAAGGCATCGCGAGAATAAATCGAAAGCACATCCGGATTGTATTCTGCTATGTCAACAATACGCTTGTTGTCTACCATGTAGCGGAAGAGCGGAAGCAAGCGCGGATGCACAGGGCAGTTCTCTGTTGTATACAAGGTGTTTGTGGCTTCGTCGAACCACGGATATAAGTATATCTTCAAATCTCTGCTGAAGAGAATTCCAAACGCTGCTAAAATCCCTCCGTTCAAATTGCGGTAATACTTCTCGTCGAACAATTCCACCAACATATTCGTACCCATGATAATACCCATTCGTTCGTTGGTGTATTTCGTGAAGTACTCTGCCAACTTGTAATATTTCGAATAGTTGGAAACCAATACAGTTTGTCCAAGTGAACACAGAATTTCAGCGCGATCTAAAAAGTCTTGCTCATCAATTTCTCCATCTGAACGCAAATTGTTCAACGTAATTTCAAATAGAACCTGAACTTTTTCTGGATCTACTTTGCGATCGGCTTCAAACATTTTCAAACCCTTCGCAATCATATCAATGTTCACTTTCGTCACCGGTCTGAATGAACCGCGTAGTGCCAAAATATGCTTCTTGTATAGTACATCGGCCGCTTGTAAATTCTCACCATCTGGAGAAAAGATAACCGCTTCAGTCATTCCGTTCTTCACCAATTGCAACGACATTAATCGGTTGTCCACATCTTCAAAATCGGGACCCGAAAATTGAATCGTATCTATTTCAACCTGATCGCGATTCAAATTATCGTAAAGAGATTGCAACAATTCTTTCGGCTGCTTAAACGTATAAAAACATCCGTACAACAAGTTAACTCCCAAAGTCCCAACGGTAGCTTGCTGAAGCAACACATCGCTTTCGTGCAAGCGTGCGTGAATAATGACAACGTTGGGTTCTCTGTTCGCAGCTGTCTGAAACTTCACACCCATCCATCCGTGACCTTGAATGGTCTTCTGAAAATTAACGGTTGCGAATGTATTTGCGTAGCTAAAAAATTCTTTGGTGGAATGGTCCTCTCGGTCCAAACGCTCTTCAATCAAACTGTACTCGTGATTGAGCATATTGTCTACGCGTGCTTTGCACACGTACCTTCCCTTCTCTTCCTTCCCGTATATGGCATCGCTGAAATCTTTGTCATAAGCGCTCATGGCCTTCGCAATGGTGCCGCTAGCGCCACCCGATCGAAAGAAATGACGTACGACTTCTTGGCCCGCGCCAATCTCTGCAAAGGTCCCGTAGATATCCTTGTTGAGATTAATTCTCAACGCTTTCTGTGCAGGCGATAAAACAACGCGATCCATTTCCACTATCCTAGAGTTTATTCAAAATTAATCCACCTTTGGCTTTGAGCCTTAATAAATATTCAAAATCTTTCGCTCTCATTCAGCACGCATAGCCTTCTCTAAAGCCTCCATGGTAACAAGGGTTGCAGGACACCTGTGAAGGTTTGCAGTGTATACTTCGGTCTGATCGAAAAAATCTCTGCGATACATGTGTGGAAACGTTGCGCAATCATGTGGACGCAATTCATACACCCCACACAAACCTTTTTCCATGTCGAAAAACTGACACGGTTGCGTAGTGTTTACAATATCTCCAGTGGCTTCATCAATGAACAGCCACTTATCGAAGAACTCCTGATACGTCATTCCTAAATGCGCAGCCAGTCGTTTCACCTCTGCCTTCTTCCAAGTCGGAGTCATTGTTCTGCAACAATTACCGCATGATGTGCAATCGATTTTACTCCACGCCTCTTTCTGGGCGGTAACAATAAATGGTTTGGCCGACTTCGGTTGATTCTTCGAAAGTTTTTTGAGAAATGCAGTTAGCACTTTCTTCTTGCGGTAGGCGCGCAATCTGTATTTGGTGGCGAAGGCTGATTCTGACATGGCGCCAAAAATAAGACAAAAAAAAAGAAGGCAAGCCCCTTATATCGCACCGCTACAACTTTCTACCTTTGCTGCCTTCCGGCCCTGGAGGATTTGAAAGGAGCTGGTCGTATAAGACTTGCCTTTGTGCAAATGTAAGGTGTGAATCGCTTCATTGCAAAATCATTCGTTACTATTGCGAGAGAAAATAATCACATGTCTCAAGAAATCACAATAAATCCGCCGTCCAAAAAGGAAGTCTTCCAAATTCTTTTTAAGTTCGGAATTGGAATTGCCCTTGGTGATTTGCTTTGCGAACAACTAATGATGTGGTTCCCATCTATAACCTACGTCTTAGAGTTAATTGGAGTAATTATTATTGTTCTAGGACTTACCTTAGGAATAAACAAATACAAATCTTTTTTCGACGGCATCAGCTACGGAAAGGCCTTGTGGTTCTGCCTTAGAATTGGAATGGTTGTCGGACTAGTAAAAATGTTCTTCACGTTTATACAGTTGAGCTACATTGATGATTCACTGCTTGTTTTAATGAAGGAAGAGGTTAAAAAAGCCATTACGAACGCTGAAGGAATTTCTAGAGAGCAGATAAATGAAATGTTGAATAGTGGTATGATTGAAATGATCATATCTCCAATCTCTATTGCAATAATTGTTTGGATTAGCACTTTTTTTCAATATCTTTTTATCGGTTTATTTATTTCCATTTTTCATAGAAAAAGTAAAAATCCCTTTCAACAAGTCTAACCCATGAACTGCTCACTGGTCATTCCTCTTCTGAACGAAGCCGAGTCGCTTCCTGAATTGCAACGTTGGATTAACGAGGTTATGCAACGCGAGCAGATGTCTTACGAAGTCATCTTCGTAGACGATGGCTCAACCGACAATTCCTGGAATGTTATTCAAGAGTTGAAGCAGACCTACCCTACTGTTCGTGGCATTCGCTTTTCGCGCAACTACGGAAAGTCGGCAGCGCTTCACATGGGATTTCAAGCGGCGCAAGGAAATGTGGTGTTTACGTTAGATGCAGACCTTCAAGATTCTCCGGAAGAAATTCCAGCTATGGCTCGAATGATTTTAGATGAAGGATACGATGTTGTTAGCGGTTGGAAGAAGGAACGCTTCGATCCACTTTCGAAAACCATTCCTACGAAATTGTTTAACTGGGCCACGCGAAAAATGACGGGCATTCACTTGAACGATTTTAATTGTGGGTTGAAGGGATACCGCAAAGATGTTGTGAAATGTGTGGAAGTGTATGGTGAAATGCATCGCTACATTCCGGTGTTGGCTAAACAACAAGGATTCAAAAAGATTGGTGAAAAAGTTGTGAAGCATCAAGCGCGCAAATTCGGTTCAACGAAATTCGGAATGGAGCGCTTCATGAATGGATTTTTAGATCTTCTCACGATTTCCTTCATGTCGAAATTCGGAAAGCGGCCGATGCATTTCTTCGGGACCTTGGGAACACTTGTTTTCCTTATCGGATCCTTTTCATTCGCCTACATCGGCGGAACGAAATTGTATGCGCTATACCTCGGCGAAACAGCAAAGAACATTGCGGATCAAAGCGCATTTTTTATTGCATTGACATGCATGATACTTGGAACAATTTTGTTTTTAGCAGGGTTCTTGGGCGAACTTATTTCTCGGAACAGCGCTACACGCAACGATTATAGCGTAGCTGAAACGCTGAACTAACGACTTCCGAAAATTGCACTGCCAATTCGAACTAGCGTGCTTCCTTCCTCAACGGCAATTTCCCAATCGCCGCTCATGCCAGTACTTATTTCATTGAAGCCTTCTCCGAAGAGCGGCTTCAACAAAGAAAAAATTCGATTGACTTCTTGAAATTCTTTTCGAATGAGTGATTGGTCTTCTGTAAAAGAAGCCATGCCCATTACCCCGCGAAAGTTCACGTTGGAATACAACTCCTTTTGAGAAGCAATTTCCAACACTTCACTTTCCGAAAATCCAAATTTGCTCTCTTCCGTTGCAACATGAAGTTGCAACAAAATTTCAATCTGCTTATTTAATTTCTTCGCTTGCTTATCTATTTCCTTCAAGGTGGAAATGGAATTCACTCCGTGAATAAGTGCGACGAAAGGCGCAATATATTTCACTTTGTTCGATTGCAAATTCCCAATGAAATGCCATTGTATATCTGTTGGAAGATGCTCGTGCTTGTCTACTAATTCTTGAACGTAGTTCTCACCAAAGACGCGCTGTCCGGCGTCATAAGCCAATTGTAAATCACTCGCTGGTTTCGTTTTCGAAACAGCCACCAATTTCACATGTGTTGAAAATTGTTCGGTGTAGAATTTAATCTGATCTTCAATGGTGCTCATCGCATGGGATAAATAACCAAACCGCTTCTTAGCTTCGGTAAAATGTAAGTGCTCTTTGGAGGCATAGTAGACCCTTCATCTGAAATGCGCATAAGCGTTTCGGTTGAAATGGGATGAAGTAAAAAGGCGAAGTCTGCTTTGCCTTCGTCAACCATTTTCGCTATCTCATTTGAAGGAACCAGTCCATCGGCATAGGAGATGCGCTTGTCGGTTCGCTCATCTTCAATTCCAAAAATGGGGTGAAGTATATTTTTTGAAAGCCATTCGGCATCGATTACATTTTTTTCTTTTTCGAATTGAAAAGCATACCATTTGCCTGCTGCGTATACTCCTATTTTCCCTTCAGCTAATTGCACTTCTTGCTCAGTTACTTCTTGAAGACTTCCAATTTTCTTCAAGTCTGAAAGAAACACATTCAAATCGAATTCAACTACACACTTCACCAAACGGTGAAATCCAAGAATCTTCAATTGCGCTTGTGAAAGCACCAACGCCATGAAATATTGATAGACCTCTTCATTGTTTCCTTCTTCTGCTTTGCGCTGTTTTAAGGCCACA
>CAMDFE010000144.1 GCA_945897395.1 Chryseobacterium gleum
CCAAACCAGCAACTGCGTTTTCTTGCGCTACGAGAACACCTGCAGCCGTGTGAAGTTCGATCACAACATCGTTTGCAGACGAGTTAACAACGATGCTAATACCTTCTGAAGGTGCAACGAATTGGTGCCACATGTCTTCACCTGTTAAACATATGGTTTGAGCAGATGCAGAAGCAATAGCGTTTACAAGAGTACCGTTTACTGCGTTACAGTTTGGCCAAATGCTAGACGCCATGGAAATTGCTGTGTTTGGATTTTCACCCGCAGTTGTGCAGCCTTCATCTATTGTTGCGTTACAGTTATCATCGATTGAGTTTCCACAATTTTCGATAGCGGCTGGATTAACAGTTGCCAAGGCATTGTTACAATCTGTGTTGTTCACTACAAATCCTGTTGGCTGCGCACAAGCGTTTGTTGCAGCGCCAGCACCAAAACCGTCGCCGTCAGTATCTGCGTACCAGATTGAATTTGGACATCCTATCCCGAAAATGGACAATGTGCTACTTACTTCATTCGCTAAAATAACCATTGGCTGTCCGTTTGGAGAATCTGCTGCCGAGATGAAAATAATTCCTTCAGCACCTAAATCAGGACCGCTTCCTGCAAGCGTTCTGTTGTTCACGTATGTAACGAACACAGGAGCATTCGGATTTTCAACATTGAAAACCATGCAACCACCCACGCGCTCCAATCCGATAAACGCATAGTGTATTCCGTTTACCACAGACACGGTTACTCCTTCCGGCTCTGGACCTTTGTCATCGCTTCTGCTCTTCGAAGTTGCAGCACCGGTAGAATTGGAAGCATTGAAGAATGCAGAAGTCAAAGGAGAATTCGCAGTAATTTTTTCAAACATATCTTTCGAATCGAAAACCAATGCGTTTGTCTCTGCATTACGAATGGTAAATGAACGAGAACCTAAAACGTGAAGTTCATCGTAGTCACCATCTCCGTCTGTATCACCTGAATATTTTAATGCGCTTAAGCGACCTAAGAATTTATTGTTTCGAAGAATTGTTGCGTCTGGGAAGGCCGTAGCATCCAAACTGTTGAAGGTGCTTGAAGAAATTCTATTCGCATCAGTCACAGAACCAAATTCACGTGAGTCGCCTTCGTTGGCCATGAACACATATCCACTTCCGTTAATGGTTGAATAAGAAATCGCATCGGGCATGTATGCTCCTTTGATAGGCAAGTCAGAAGTATTCAAAATTGCACCGCTTAGATCAGAGGCATCCAACGAATTTCCTGAACCAGCAGAATAATCTGCGTAACCCAATGGAAGAAGAGATTCAATGGCGTTCGTTACTAAATTCAATACGAGTATCGCATTGTTTTCTTGAAGTGTAATATACGCCTTGGTGTTGTCGTCTGAAACAGCCACATACTCTGGCTCTAAATCTTGTGCAACAGTTGCAGAGGTAGTAAATATTCTTATCCCTTGAGCACGAAGAGCTACTTCTTGACCGTTGAATTGCGTTAACATGATCTGAGTCGCGTTTGCAGACGTCAAGTTTGCAACGCCACCGCTAATGTCTACAACAGTAATTGAACCTTCCGGATCTACAGAATAAGTTCCGTTCGGCTCGCCTTCGTTCGCTGTAATTACTTTCGTGTAATCCTTTGAGAAAGTAATCATATCAGGCATTGCACCAGCAGGCACCTCATTCAAGAAAACACCATTCGTATCGAAGAAAACAATCTTTCCGTTTGCTTGTGGATTGGTATTTTCAATGGCAACAGCAACAATTCCGTTGTGCACTGCAATTGAGTTAATGTTTCCGTAAGGTGACATGCTTATGGAAGACAATAAAACTGGAGCAGCTGGATTTGAAAAATTAACAATGTCCATTTTCCCAGCAATGCTATTTGCAATAAACAAGCGCTGACTTTGTGCATCGTGTGCAACAATTTCTGCAGAGTTCGAATCACCAGTGCCATTTGAAAAACTGTTAAGCAAAGTTAAGTTTAGCTCGTTTGAAGAAGCTATGTTCTCTTGCTCGTTGTCTTTGATAAAGACAATTCTGTAATTATTCGTAGCGTTCACAACACCGTTGTCCGTTGAAGCAATTTTCACAACAATACGTTCCGCATTTTCAATCAATGCATCATCCACAAGTGTGATGGTGTGATTGCTTACCCCATTTGTTAATGGCTGAATTGTCATGGTGTTTGTCCAGGTATAGTCAACCCCTTCTGTCGCATTCGAATAAACAGAAAGTGAGAATTGAACATTGATGGGTAGCGCATTTGCATTTGTAACGGTCACGGGAATAGTCACCGAACCTGCATTTTCGTTTACTTGAATGAAATTCGAAGCCGAGGCAATGCTCACTTCCGCTTGCGGACAACCGGTATTCACCAATCCGTCGCAGTTGTCATCTATCGAATTCGCGCAGTTCTCGGAAGCTCCAGGAGAAATAGCAGCAACGTTGTCGTCACAATCTGTGCTTGATAAAACATAACCAACTGTTGCGGTGCAACTAACAATAGAGGTTGTCGAAACGCCATAACCATCTCCGTCTTGGTCGAGATAGTAGGTTTGTCCGTATGTGCAAGAGTTATCGCTTGTTGTTGCTGTGCTGCTGTAATTGCAAGCTAGTACATCCATGCAACCTAGAACAGAGCTAATAGGTTGTATAGAGGTGCTTGGTGAGCCCACATTCATTGCAACATCTGCGCTATTTACAGTAACCTGACTTTGAATTGTACCTAATGTGCTTAACAATCCAACGTTTGATGCGCCCACATACATGGGATCGAAACTTCCTGAACTAGTATATCCCCAATAAAAAGAGGTGCCAAATGTTGCAGCACCGAAACTAACACGCCAAACTTCTGTTCCACTCGCGTCAAAAACAATCACGCCATCTCCACTAGAAGAAAGACCAATTTGAGTTCCAGTATAAGTTCCTACCTGAACGCTGGGAGCTAATCCCCAAAATGTTCTGAACGTTGTTGCATAAGATGCATTCGCGTTTTCACAAAATATCACTCGCTCATTCGGAGCAATGGATGTAATGCCGTTAAGCACAAATGATGACGTTAATGAGAAGGAACCATCGTCCATTTTCCATCCTGTAATATCAACTGCAGTTGTACCGTAATTCGTCAATTCGAACCAATCAGATGTACCTCCGCTGGACACAACCTCGGTGATGCGCACTTGAGATTGCATACCAATTGAACTGAATAAAATAGCTAGAAAAAATAGAAAGTGCTTCATTGTGGAAATTTTCCACGAAGGACACAATTAATCTCTATTTGTTAATTACGGCTATATGAAGTGATGGTTATATATCAAGCGGAAATGTTAACTGAGCGTAACGTCGAAGTTTTCTGCCTGTTAAAAAGGATTCTGTTAAAAAGTACCCCCGCCGTGACTCGAACACGGATTAGCTGTTTAGGAAACGGCCGTTTTATCCTGTTAAACTACGGGGGCGTTCGTGCAAAGATAGCCTACAGAAAAGATAAAGCTTTCATAGTAAAAAAGCCTCTTACAAATTAATACAAATAAGATTTTTTAAACTTCAAAATTGGTTTTTCAAAGTAATGCAACGACAGATATGCTGTAGCGTAGGTAGCGAAAATAATAACAACTATTAAAACAATTCTCAAAAAAGGGCTGCACTCATTTAGATGAAAAACATAGCGAAAAAAAGAAACATAGATATAATGATAAAGGTATATTCCATAACTCATTTCTCCGACTTTTTTTATGAATGGACGTTCCAAGAGATTGGCAACATAAATTGAAAAATTAGATGTTTGAAACGCTATTTTACCTAGAAGAGAGGCAAACAACAACGCAAGTAAAGTATACTTTGTATGACCGAAGGCGCTTATCGCATTGGACTTCGCCTTAAAGTTATCAAAACCCAAAATCACCTTGTTCCAAAAACCGGTAGCGGAATTTCCAATATAAACTATCATGACACATAGGCAAATGAATGAAGCGAAACCAAAAATGTTAAAAATAATATTCCATTTCTCTTTGGAAATCCTTAATCCTTCTGTTCCAATTAATGCTATGAGACCGCCCAATAAAAAACCGTCCAAACGAGAAATTGTAAAAACAGACTGATAATATATCGGGAAACGATTTAGGAAAAAGAAAAATCTAAACATGACAATTACCGCAATTACTGCAATAAAAGTCTTCATTAAATACTTCCTAGGTATAAAGAAAATAACGACTGGAAAAAACAGATAAAACTGTTCTTCAATCGCTAAAGTCCATGTATGATTAAGACCTGAGAGCCATCCATAATTCAAGGCAAAACTATTTTGCAAATAGCACAAGTATGAAAATGGTACATAAGCAGGAACTGCATTTTTGTATAAATGAAACACAACCAATGGAATCACAACAAGAAAATAAACCGGAAAAATTCTTAGTACTCTATTCAAATAAAACGCCTTGAAATAATTTTTCGACTTGTGATTTTCAATTAAAATTTTAGTAATCAGAAATCCAGATATGACAAAAAACATATCTACACCTATCCACCCTAATTTAAAAATCCCCCAATTATCTGAAACATGACTCAGCAATACCACAGTTGCAGCAATTGCCCTAAGACCATTAACACCTCTTATGTATTCCGTTAATTTCAAAAAATGAATCCTCTGCTTTAGTCGTCGTAACTTCCAGATATTATGAATATGCTAATCCACTCTAAAAAATTCAAATTTCGACATAATTAAGTTGTAAAACACTTTTTAAGTTATTTTCGATGAATGAAAAATTTCGCACTTCTCGTTCTTGCCGTTTGTACTGTTGTCATTTCTTCCTGTCGTAAAGACTCCGGAACAAAATGCAAATCATACACACGTGTTGCAGTAAGCAACCTCGTCGGTACTGAAGAATTTCATTTAGACAGCTCATACACCAACGGAGCTGGAGAAGCATACAATGCATACATGCTGAAGTACTA
>CAMDFE010000145.1 GCA_945897395.1 Chryseobacterium gleum
GAATTTCTTGAAGCTTTTGTCTTCAAGCAACGGAATGGACAACTCCAGACTTCCTAATTTTTCAGCGGATGGAAATTCAAAATTCAATTGAAGGGTATCGTTCGTGGTGCCGTAGGCTGTTTCCCATGCGCCAGGCAAGATGCGTATGCTTCCCTTTCCAACAAGTTCAGTCGCATTCGCATCTATTTGTATTGCGAAATGCAAAGGAGAGCTTGTCTCTGCAATAGTCCCTGTTGCCTGGATTCCTTGTACTGTAACCTGACAAGTACTTCGTTTCAAGACCGCATAGGCGGGGGCTTTCACTAAAATGAGAGACTTCGGATCTTGCTGAATAGCGCCTGAAAATTTGAACTTCTTTAGCTTCGCTGACTTAGCTATAAAAACACTTAAGGTATCTGCGGGCTGTTGATTGAAGGAGTATGTCACTCCTTCGAAATTGTTGCTACGAGTCAATCCCTCTCTTCCTCCCAATGCGAAAAACAACGTGTCGCTGTTGTTCAGGGAACCGTATCTGAACGGCACACTCGCTGTTGATGGGGCTAATTTAATTTTTTCAATCATTCCGAAGGCGCCAACAATAAAGCCGCTTCCAACAGAATCTGTCTTGAACATTTCCTCTGTAATCTTATCAACTTTCTTTGGAGAGAAGCGCAAATTCAACGGGTAAATTTGTTCTGTTGAAATGGGTTGCTCCATGAAATCGCCGACTTCATTTTCATCCCAAATTCTGTTTTCGTTCAAATCGGAAAATGCAGCGGCATGGAAATTCGCTTTTGGTAAGTAGTTGAAGATAAACATGCCTTTCTCGTCTACCTTTTTTGCATAAGCCACTTCACCCAATAAACTATCTGAATACAGGATTACAACTGCCTTTTCAGGCACTCCGCCTTTTTGTGCATCGTATACCGCCCCACTAATAGACGCCGAATCGAGCGTGCTCCCAGTAGAAAAAACAAAATTCAATGAAGCCTTGTTTCCTTCCGTAATATCTGAAATGGCATTACCGAATTCTACCGTGTAGGTCGTGTTCGCTTTCAGCGTATCGTTCCACGAAAGCATGGCCAAACGCTTGTTGCAAATCAATGTAGCTGGCTGTTTCAAAGCTGGAGAGACAATGACTTCATTCGCAGCGCCTGCCTGAACGAATTCATCGAAGTTCAGAACCAGTGTATTCGTGGCGACGTTGGTTGCGAAAGAATCTATGCTTTGCGCTAATAATTTTGGCGGAGTAACGTCTTTCGCTCCGCCGTTCAGCCCGCGCACTTGGGCGCAACCCACTGCGAAGAGTGCGCTTCCGATAACGATGCTATTTCGAAGACTAAAAAACTTCATTCGCTAAAATATTCGCTATTTCTTCCAAACCTGTTAGATCATCTTCGTCGAAAAAATCGAGATGTTCGCTGTCAACGTCTAACACACCAATCACCTCATTTCCCTTCATGATCGGAACTACAATTTCGCTTTTTGAAGCGCTGCTGCAAGCAATGTGTCCGGGAAATTCATCTACGTTGGGAACAATAATCGAAGCGGCATTCGCCCAAGATGTTCCGCAAACACCTTTGCCGTGTGCAATTTGCGTGCAGGCCACAGGGCCCTGAAATACGAACAGGTTCAGGGCGTTGTTATTCACGATATAAATGCCCGCCCAAAGAAAATCGAAATTTTCTTTCAACAAGGCCATGACATTTCCAGCTTTTGCAATAAAGTTGGGCTCTCCGCTACACAAAGCAAAAGCCTGCGCGCAAGCGGCTTTGTAGCGTTTTTCCTTCGAAAGTTCTTTCGAAATAGTAGGTAATTCAGACATAGAAGTTCAAAAGTACAACACCTTGATAAAAATCTTGTGATTTGTGTAGAAAGGCGTAACCTATATTTGCTGACCTAAAGACAAAATGTATGTCATCGACTAATTTTAGAGATCGCCACAACGGCCCTCGCCAAGAAGAAGTATCACACATGTTACAAACCATTGGTGTGAACTCTATTGACCAATTGATTAACGAGACTGTTCCAGCGCACATACGCTTGAAAGCTCCGTTAAATATAACGAGCGCACTTAGCGAAGACGAGTATTTAAGTCACGTTTGGGAACTGGGAAAAATGAACGTAGTTGCGAAAAACTACATTGGTTTGGGTTACCACCCGACCTATACTCCAACGGTTATCTTAAGAAATATTTTCGAAAATCCAGGATGGTACACCGCCTATACTCCTTACCAAGCAGAGATTGCGCAAGGACGTTTAGAAGCGTTGTTGAACTTCCAAACCATGGTAACCGACTTGACCTCGTTGCCTATTGCAAACGCGAGTTTGTTAGATGAAGGAACTGCAGGAGCGGAAGCCATGATTTTGTTCTTCCACAGCCGTTCACGAGCGAAAGAGCAAGCGGGAGCAAACAAGTATTTCGTAGACGCAAAGACTTTCCCACAGACTATAGATGTATTGACAGGACGCGCTTTCCACCTCGGTATTGAGTTGGTGATTGGCGATTACAAAACACACGTATTTACTCCAGAGTTTTTCGGGGCTTGTGTTCAATTCCCGAATGCTGAGGGAAGTGTAGAAGATTATTCACTTTTTTGTGAAGGTGCGCATGCGAACGATGTATTCGTTTCTGTAGCATCAGATCTAATGGCATTGGCTACGTTAACACCTCCGGGTGAGTGGGGTGCTGATTTGTGTTTCGGTAATTCGCAACGTTTCGGAGTTCCAATGGGCTTCGGCGGACCACACGCAGCCTTCTTCGCAACGAAAGAAGATTTCAAACGCAACATGCCAGGACGTATCATCGGTGTATCGAAAGACCGTCATGGAAACACTGCATATCGCATGGCGCTTCAAACGCGCGAGCAACACATTCGCAGAGAGAAAGCAACTTCGAACATTTGTACGGCGCAAGCCTTGTTGGCTGTCATGGCTTCTATGTATGGTGTGTATCACGGACCAAAAGGAGTGAAGAGCATTGCTATGCGCATTCATACTTACACGCATTCATTACGCAACGCATTAGTAAGCGCGGGAATGAATGTGGTGAACACTTCGTTTTACGATACGTTAACTATTGCTTCTACAGACGCAGGAATTCATGAACGTGCAGCTTCACAAAGCGTGAACATGTATTTCCACACTGGTGGTATAAGTCTTTCTTTGAATGAAGCAACGAAGCCGGCAGACTTGAATGAATTGTATTTCATTCTAACCGGAAAAGAAGGATCAGTAAGTTTAACTACCGAATGTTCATTCGGTTCAATGGCTAGAACATCGTCATACATGACCCATCCGCATTTCAATTCACACCACAGTGAAACAGAAATGTTGCGTTACATGAAAAAATTAGAGAACAAAGATTTGTCTTTGACTCACGCCATGATTCCATTGGGGTCATGCACCATGAAATTGAATGCTACAAGTGAAATGATGCCATTGTCTTGGCCTGAATTCAACAGCATTCATCCTTTCGCGCCAGCGAATCAAACATTGGGATACAACAAGATGTTGGAAGAACTCGAAAGAGATCTTTGTGAATGTACTGGTTTTGCTGGTGTTTCACTTCAACCTAACTCCGGTGCACAAGGTGAGTTGTCTGGATTGTTAGTAATCATGGCTTATCATAGAAGCAGAGGTGACGGACATAGAAACATCTGTTTAATCCCTTCTTCTGCACACGGCACCAACCCTGCATCTGCTGTAATGGCGGGCTTAACAGTGGTGGTAACGAAGTGTGATGAAAACGGAAACGTTGATGTTGCTGATCTTCGCGAGAAAGCCGAACTTCACAAAGACAACCTTGCTGCATTAATGGTGACATACCCTTCTACACACGGTGTATTCGAAGAAGCCATTAACGAGATTACAGATATTATTCACGCCAACGGCGGACAGGTTTATATGGACGGCGCGAACATGAACGCTCAGGTTGGTCTTACCAATCCTGGTAAAATTGGCGCTGACGTTTGTCACTTGAACTTACACAAGACCTTCGCAATTCCTCACGGAGGCGGTGGACCTGGCATGGGACCTATTGGCGTTGCAGCGCACTTGAAGCCATTCCTTCCTTCAAATGCATTTGTGAAAACAGG
This sequence comes from Chryseobacterium gleum, assembly GCA_945897395.1. Classification (GTDB taxonomy): domain Bacteria; phylum Bacteroidota; class Bacteroidia; order Flavobacteriales_D; family Sanyastnellaceae; genus CAIZGX01. Next base: position 4,077 of record CAMDFE010000145.1, read on the forward strand.
TGGAGAGCAGGCAATTAACGGTGTTAGTTCTGCGCCATTTGGAAGCGCGATGATCCTATTGATTTCATACGGATACATTAAGATGTTAGGTTTCGACGGAGTGACTGATGCAACGAAGTACGCCATCCTTAACGCGAACTACATGAAAGCGAAATTGAAAGATCATTATGATGTTTTGTACACGGGAACGAACGGTCACGTTGCGCACGAAATGATTTTAGATTGTCGTTCATTCAAATCTTTCGGGGTAGAAGTGGAAGACATCGCGAAGCGTTTGATGGACTATGGATTCCACGCACCAACGGTATCTTTCCCAGTAGCTGGAACAGTTATGATTGAACCGACCGAGAGTGAACCTTTGGTTGAATTGGATCGTTTCTGCGATGCGATGATTCTAATTAAACAAGAGATTTTAGATATTGAAAGCGGTGTAGCCGACAAACTTGACAACATGTTGAAGATGGCGCCACATACTGCACAAGAATTGACTGCAGACGAGTGGACTCATCCGTATTCAAGAAGCGCAGCCGCCTATCCAATGGCTAATCTTCGTGAAAATAAATTCTGGACCAGCGTGGGTCGTGTAGACAACGCATACGGAGATAGAAACTTGGTTTGTACTTGTCCGCCAATGGAAGCGTTCATGTAAGACCGACTTTACACTTTTCAAACAGCCTCACTTCGGTGGGGCTTTTTTATATCTTAGCAATATAAATATTTCATTATGAAAAAATCACTTTTGCTATTTTCAATTGTTCTTTTGACACTTTCAGCTAGTGCGCAATTTGCAATCAAATACACACCAATCGTGTTCTTCAGAAACATG
>CAMDFE010000146.1 GCA_945897395.1 Chryseobacterium gleum
GTTACAGCCTCTGCTGTATGCGTCATTCGCTCGACCAGGCAACGCAAAAACTTCCTTGTTGAAGTCGTTCGCGAAATTCGCAGTTACAAGCGCTCCACCCTTGGCTGCTGACTCAACGACAAGCACCGCGTCCGAAAGAGCAGCTATACCTCTGTTTCGCGTTTGAAAATACTCTCTTTCTGCCTTTACATAGGGCGACAATTCCGAAAACACCAATCCGGTTTCCTCAATACGCTGAATTAGTTTTCGATTCTCTTTCGGATAAATGTTCTCGTGTCCGTTTGCTATACAAGCCCACGTGACCAATTTGCTTTCTAATGCTGAAGTGTGAGCCTGAGCATCTATTCCAAGAGCCAATCCGCTTATGACCACCACATCCAATTCACGAAGCGATGCAATGAGTTCATTGCAGAACGATCTGCCATAAGCCGTTGCGTTGCGCGTCCCTACTATACCTATGGTTCGCGCTGGATTAACCTGTGCGTGGCCTCGTTTAAAAAGAAAAACAGGTGCATCGTCGAAGTACTTCAATCGCTTGGGATAATTGTCACAGGCATAAGTTACTATTTCAATTTTATGTTGAAGGGCATCGCTCATTTCGCGCTCAGCTTTGAGCAGAAATTCAGTTTTCTTCTCCGCATCTAATTTTAAACGAATTGGAAGTTCCCATTTAAAAACAGGAGTATGAAAGGCAGCTTCCGCCGAACCGAACTTTTCAATAAGCTTACGAAATCGAATAGGGCCTAAATGCGGCACGTTAGAAAGTGCTAGGGTATATTGGAGTTGATTTACGTGTATCATGAGCACAAAAGTCATGAAACGCATTCAATGCCTTCACAAACACTTATGCCATAAAAGAGAATATTACTTCTGCTGAATGAACAACTCTATAGCCTTACTCATGCTTGGAGCCTTTGGATTCGGTGCCATAACATCTATGCGAAGCTTCGCGTTTTCAACCGCTAGAGCCGTGGTTTGTCCGAATACGGCAATCTTCGTTGTATTCTGTTTGAACTTTGGAAAGTTCTTGAATAACGATTCAATATCTGATGGAGAGAAGAATACAAGCATGTCGTATTTCACATCGGCCAAATCACTTAAATCGCTGCAAACCGTTTTGTACATGACCGCCTTAGAGTAGTCAATTTTTTCCTTTGTTAAAATCTCAGGAATACTTGGCTTTAACATATCTGAACAAGGAAGCATAAACTTTTCAGTTTTGTGCTTCTTCACGTAATCCATTATTTCTGCAAACGTTCCGTTTCCGTAGAAAATTTTTCTTTTTCTAAACTGAGTATACTTCTGGAGATAAAAAGCAATGGCTTCACTGAGACAAAAATATTTCGTTGCGTCGGAAACAGTCATGCGTAATTCTTTCGCTAAACGGAAATAATGATCCACTGCATTTCTGCTGGTGAACAACACTGAAGGGTGTTCAGCGTAATCTATTCGTTGCTGACGGAAGTCTTGTCCACTCAGGCCTTCAATATGCACGAAAGGTCGATAATCAATTTTTAGCTTATGCTTTTTAGCAAGATCTACATAAGGGTTCTTGTCGGACCCAGGATCTTGTTGCGTAATTAAAATTGTTTTAATTTTCTCTGCCATCTCTGAAAGTTGAGGATATCCTCTAAAAAACGTTAAGCCAAATTAGTTTCGAAAGAACTGCCCAAGGCAGAACTTCGAAGGTGCAAAGGTAAAAAAAGATATAGAAAAATGGTACACCCATTTGCATTGCCGAAAACATAGCCTGAATTGCACTTAAAAACGGAACAACAATCAATAAAACAAGGGATAAATTCAAGGCCGTGTCACTCACATTTCCGCTTGAATAAACCGCCAATGATAAGGGTACTGTAAGCGCTAACACAGCAAACCTTGAAGTTAACGCCAAGTATTTGTTGTAGTCTTCTAGAGCAGATGATGCCCCGCCTGTAAAGAAGGCAATCAACCACGTCATGAGCCATTTGAATCCAAACAGAGCTACAACAATAGCAACACTGATCAGAAATTGATAAATTGGAAGCAACGTAAAGATGTCAGAAAAATAACGTTTGCTAAGAAGAGCTAGTACCAATCCACCCATGAGAAAAAAACAAACCAACATTCCGAAATTTTTCCAGCCATGACCTTCTCTTCGTTCTTCCTGCTTGAAAAATCGTCGACTTAATACCGAACGTAAAATCGCACGCAATACCGTGTTGTCGCGATTTACCCACGCAACAACTCCCAAAGCAAAGACGAAGATGATTAACATCCAGTCTTCAGAAAGTTGGTTGGCTATGCGAACGGTAGGGTTCATTAACGAATCATTTTCAAGAATCCGATTTCACCTTCTGTAAGTGGTCTATATCTTCCTCTCGTTAGTTCCTTCTTCGTTAAACCAGCATACATGACACGATCCAATTTTACAACGGTATAACCGAAGTGCTCGAACATGCGACGAACAATTCTATTTCTTCCACTGTGAATACGAATACCCACTTGCTTTTTAGCGTTCACCCCTTCCACATACTCAATCTCATCTGCCTTAATGAATCCATCGTCTAAAACAAATCCTTCACGCATTTGATCCACGTGCTCAGATCTTACTTTCTGATCGGTTTCAACATGATACAATTTCGGGAATTCGTGCTTCGGATGCATGAGGCGTTTCGCCAATTCTCCGTCGTTGGTAAACAACAACAAACCTGTTGTTGCTCTATCCAATCTTCCGACCGGATAAATACGTTCAACACATGCCTCTTTCACTAAATCCATAACTGTTCTTCTTCCTTCAGGATCTTCCATGGTTGTAAGGAATCCTTTCGGCTTATTCAACAAGAAGTAACGTAGTTTTTCTGGACGAAGAACTGCATCGTCATATTTGACTACGTCGTTCTTCGGATCTATTTTCAATCCCAATTCTTTCACAACCACACCGTTGACGTTCACCAAACCCAGTTCAATCAATTGATCGGCTTCGCGACGTGAAGCAATTCCTGCATTGCTTAAGAATTTATTCAAACGAATCAATCCTTCGCGCTCGGTCTTGCTTATGTATGCTTTTTCAGGAACGAACTCTTTGTGAAGTCCACCACTTTTTTCTTTCTTCTTCTCTTCTTTTACCCTCTCACGTGCGTTTGAGCGATACGGCTTCGGCGCATCTTCGTCGCGAACAAATTTCTTCGGCGCTTCTGTGCGTTTTGGTCTTGTGCCCAAAACATTCTTCCCTCTGTCGTGACGGCTCGTGTCCTTGGGAGCCTTTGCCGGACGCTCGGGACGTGCTGCAGCTTTGGGTTCTGGACGTTCCGCGTTGTAACGACTTTCGTTTCTTCCGCCTGTGCGGTTTGAACGTCCGCCGCCTGTTGGTCTTGCGCCACCTCTTCCACCTTCACTTTTTCCCTCACCGCGTGCAGGGCGATCGGAATAAGCCGGACGGTCACTGCGCTCTGGTCTATCCGATCCTGAGCGAGCAGGACGATCTGGTCTATCAGAACCTGAACGAGTTGGGCGATCCGGTCTAGCAGAACCTGAACGAACAGGACGATCCGGACGAGCAGCACCTGCACGTGCAGGACGGTCGGGTCTCGACGAAGCAGGGCGCTCTGGACGAGCTCCTCTTTCCGGACGTTCCGATTTTGAAGAACCCGAACGAGCGGGGCGCTCGGTGCGAGAACGATTTGGTTTTGGATTAGGCATAATGAATTATTAATGCAAAAATAAAGGGACACCTTCAAATTGAGGTGTCCCTTTTTTAATTGGGCGAAAATTATTTTTTCTTCTTTGCTTCTGGTGCTTTGTCTGCAGTTGCAGCAGCGATAGAAGCACGAGTTGCTTGAACTGCAACAACAGCAGCAGCATCAGCTTCCAATACTTTACAACCTGGAATAGAAATTTCACGAATACGAATCATATCACCAATTTTCAAGTGTGTGATATCAAGCATAATTTCGTTTGGAAGTTCTTCAGGCTTTCCGAAAACGCGAACCTTACGGTAGTTAATCGCTAAACGACCACCCGACTTCACTCCTTCAGAGTTACCTGTTACGCGAACAGGCAATGCTGTTTTAACTTCTTTTCCAGGAACTAATTCCAATACATCCAAGTGAACAACTCTATCTGTTACTGGGTGACGTTGAACTTCTTGAATAAGACCATGACGAACTGTTCCGTCAATATCGATCAATAATTCCAAGGTGTCTGATGACGCCATGATTTTGTCCATTACTTTGGTAGTAATGCTAAAGTGTGTAGAAGAGTTACCACCGTAGATAACGCCAGGAATGTCTCCTTTGCGACGTAGTTCTGCTGCATTTTGTCTTCCTACGCTCTCGCGGAGAGAGCCGCTCAATGAAAATTGCTTCATGTTATTTGATTTTAAGAGATAATAAATTTCGAACTGATACTTTTGTTTTCAATCAGGTTTTGAAGAACACTTGCAAATAATTCGGCAATGTCTAACACCGTGATTTTGTCTTTTGGCTTTCCATCTTTCAAAGGAACGCTGTTGGTCACAATTAATTCCTTCAACACAGAATCTTGAATGCGCTCATAAGCTGGTCCACTCATTACAGCGTGTGTGCACATTGCACGAACGCTCAATGCCCCATGTTCCATCATCATTTCAGCGGCTTTACACAACGTTCCCGCAGTATCTACCATGTCGTCTACGATAATGACATCTTTTCCTCTCACTTCACCAATAACGGTCATGCTTTCAATCTGGTTAGCAGCCTTGCGTTGCTTGTAGCAAATGGCAAGGTCACATCCTAAAATTTTCGCGTAAGCACTTGCTCGTTTTGTTCCTCCGGTATCAGGTGCAGCAATAACCAAGTTGGTCATGTTTTTTGCCTGAAGGAAAGGAATCATAATTGTGCTTGCGTACAAGTGATCCACTGGAACCTCAAAGAATCCTTG
>CAMDFE010000147.1 GCA_945897395.1 Chryseobacterium gleum
TTGCTCATTTGCCATGCTTCTGCAGAATGTGTTGGATCGAAATTTTTCTGCATCAGAAATCGCGTCTCCGCTTTGTTGCCCCACCATCCTGCTAAACGTAAAACATCTGCGCCATGAAAGCGCTCGTGAACATAAGCACCCGAAACTCCTCCAGGACCACTATTCAAATATTTGTAACTGCACCAACATGCGAAATCGATGTCCCAGTCGTGTAACTTCAAATCAATATTCCCTGCAGCGTGCGCAAGGTCTAATCCAACCATAGCTCCAACGGCGTGTCCAGCTTTCGCAAGCGCTTCACAATTAAAATATTGCCCACTGAAATAATTCACTGCACCAAAACAAATTACGGCAAGCTCTTCTCCGAGTTCGTTAATCTTCGCTAAAATATCTTCTTCACGCAACAACACTTCACCTTCACGCGGCTGCATTTCAACCAACACTTCATCTGGATTTAAACCGTGCAACTTCGCTTGTGATTCAAAGGCATAACGATCGGAAGGAAAGGGTTTGTGTTCGAATAAAATCTTTGTGCGTTTTCCTTTCGGACGATAAAAACTAATGAGCAATAAATGTAAATTCACTGTAAGTTGATTCATGGCGACAACTTCAGAGTTTTTAGCGCCTACAACATTTGCAAGTGATTCCGTAAGTACTTCATGGTAATTGAACCAAGGGCGCTTCGCATCGAAATGTCCTTCAACACCGAACTTCTCCCAGTCACTTAATTCCTGCAACAAATACTCTTTCACTCCTTTGGGTTGAAGTCCTAGCGAGTTTCCTGTGAAGTACAACATAGGCGCTCCGCTGTGCTGTGGAATAAAATATTCTTCACGAAAAGATTTCAACGAATCGTTTTCATCTTTCATCTTCGCAAACTGCTCTTTATTCTCCCAAGCGCTCATAATTGTGAATTATTTGAATGCAAATTTAGTGGAACCTACGTGACTATCTTTGTCCGACTTCATGATAAAGGCAAGTTCTCATATTATTCTCTCGTGCTTGTGCATTGTTTTTCTTGCTTCCTGCCAAGACCATTCGAGTCATTCAAAAAAAAATGAGGAACTAAAAGTCGTTCCAACAAAAAAAGAAATTAGTTATTTCAACACACTGTTAGATTCAACCTTCAACATTGAATCGAAAGACTCTTCAGTTAGAAATATTAAAAATTTATATTTTGAAATCGACGAAGAAAACAAAGATGGTATTTTCACCTTTCGAGGTGGAAATCAGCGAAACTCACCTGTACGCGGAGAAATTTCCTTTCAACCTAAAAAAATTATCAAAGATTGGGAATTCCGCACGGCTATTGATTCAATGAAAGGCGCGTTTGGTTATTGGGGAGGTGGGGCAGGTTGGACAGGACAACCCCTTGTTGTCAATTGGAAGAAGAATGAAATTCCATTGTTGAGTAATTTGAAGCCGGAGTTTCTTTCGAAAAATGAACTGAAAGAAATCATTCAGATTTCATTGTCTGGAAAAATATATTTCCTCGATTTCGAGACGGGTGCTGAGACACGTCCACCTCTTTTCATTCGAAATCCAATTAAAGGAACGCCAAGTATTGATCCGAAGAACAAAGATTTATTGTTTGTTGGACAAGGCATTCCGCACCGCGGAAATATGGGTTGGCGTGTGTTTCATTTGAAGAAGCAATCGCTGATTCACCAGCAGATTTTACCCTCCGCATTTTCCTATCGGAAATGGGGAGCTTGCGACGCATCGCCACTACTCGACACCGCAAGCTCTACAATGATTTGGCCCACTGAATCCGGTGTAATTTATCGCACCAACTACAGCGACACTTCATTCAATTCTGTAGAACAATTCCGTTACAAACTTCCAGCTTCTCATCACCAAGGAATAGAATCGAGTCCATGCGCTTACAAGCAACTGGGATACTTCACAGACAACGGCGGCAATGTTTTTTGCGCCGATTTACGTACCATGCAACCGCGTTGGCATTTCTTCAACACCGATGATTCAGATGCTTCGCCAGTCCTCTCACTTGAAAATGAAATCCCTTTTATTTTTATTGGAAATGAAGTAGACAAGCAGGGCTCGAAAGGATTCGGATATCTCAGAAAACTTAATGCGCTAACAGGAAAAGAGATTTGGCACTTTGAAAGAGAATGCTATTCTTCGGTGGGTGAGAAAGTGAACAACGGCGGTATGTTGTGCACGCCCTTGCTTGGAAAGAAACAAGCCGCGAATATTGTGTACACCATATTCTCCAGAACAACAGTAAACGGCGCGGGCGAATTGGTTGCGCTGAATAAAGAAACTGGAGCTATTCTTTTCAAAGTTCCATTCAAACAATACAGTTGGGTCTCGCCCATTGCACTCTATGATAAAAATGGCTATCCCACTTTATTCGTCCCAACGGTTGGCGGTGTAATTTATCTAATAGATGGCATGAACGGATCTGTGCTCTATTCTGAAAATTTCGGTTGTACTTTCGAGTCTTCTCCGATTGCGTGGGGGAACAGAATTATTCAGCCTGCGCGAGGAAACAAAATTTTTAGCTTTATTCTAGAATGAAAAAATTAATAGCCCTTCTTTTTTGCTTTGCATTATTCTCAATTTCTTTCGGACAAAAATCGAAGTTGTTCAAGGTGGAAAATTCGAAAGCTCCCTATCATTACTGGTGCTACGAACCCGAAAATTACAATGCGCAAAAAGACAGTGCTTGGCCAGTTATTGTGTTTCTTCACGGAAGAAGTTTAAGCGGAACGAATTTAGAAATTGTTCGGTCTTATGGACTCATTCATGAATTGGATAAAGGAAGAAATTTTCCGGCTATAATAATTGCACCGCAAGTAAAATCGGGTGAATCGTGGGAGCCTTCGAAAGTTGTTGCCTGTATCCGTGAAATTCAAAAAAATCATCGTGTAGATACCACGCGAATTTCTATTACTGGAATGAGCCTTGGCGGTTACGGCACCTTGCACACAGCGGGTAAGTATCCTGAATTATTCTGCTCTGCAGCGGCTTTTTGCGGAGGAGGCAAGGCAAAAGATGCGTGCAATCTCTCAACGATTCCGGTTTGGGTGGCGCATGGAAAAAAAGATCGGGCTGTTCCTTTTGGAGAATCTTATGAAATTGTAGAACGTATTAAATCGTGTGACGGACAAAACGTGAAGTTCACTGTATTTGAAACACATGACCACGGGGCGTTGGAGCGTATGTTTCGTACGGAAGAATTGTATGATTTTCTTTTGACCAATAAAAAAGGGAAGCCAACGTATTTCCCTCCTTTCAATAAAAAGTCGTTGAATTAAACCAACGTATTCGTTTCTGTATTCGGGAAGATAACCCAAGGCTTGAAGCTTTTTGCTACTTCAAAGTCCATTTGCGCATATGAACAAACAATCACAATATCACCTATTGTGCACTTCAATGCAGCTGGTCCGTTCAGACATATTACGCCACTTCCTCTTTCACCCAAAATAATGTAGGTTTCAAGGCGCTCACCATTAGCACAATTCAATACTTGAACACGCTCACCCTCTATCATATTTGCAGCTTCCAACAGAATTGGATCTATTGTTATGCTGCCTATATAATTCACATCTGCCTCAGTTACAGTTACTCGGTGAATTTTTGACTTTAAAACCTGAATAATCATAGGCGGCAAATTTAATCTTCATTTCTCATCTTAGCGCCATAATTATGAGAAAGATTTCGAATATTCTTCTGAATTGTTGGTTTCCTCGGATATGCAGTGCTTGCAATCGAAGCTTGTCTGTTCGAGAGGAGGGCCTCTGTTTCTATTGCAAGCAATACCTACACAAGACTAATCATTTCGTGCGAAAGAACAACACGCTATACATTCAATTGGCTTACCGCATGTCGCTTCACAGCGTTCAATCGCTTTATTTCTTTCAACCTAAAAGCATTGAACAGCGGGCCATTCACGAATTGAAATACAAAAAGAACATGCAAATTGGAAATTTCTTTGGAAGAGAAATGGGAAAGCGTTTATTGAAAACACCATGGTTGCATGATGTTGATTTATTGGTTCCTATTCCGCTGCACAGAAACAAAGAACTTGAACGCGGATATAACCAATCGCGGGTTCTTTGCGAAGGAATATCTGAGGAAACCAAGCTTCCTATTGCTACTGTTTTAAAAAAACAAAACGCAGGAAAAGGGGCTACCAAAGGAAACCGGATGGAACGAATGAACAGTCGGAAAATTGATTTTCAAATCGATAGTAAAATTCCTTCAAACGTAAACCACATCTTAATTGTAGACGATGTTATAACCACCGGCGCTACGTTGGAATCTGCCTTTCAAGTTTTACGAAAAGAGTTTCAGGGTAAAATTTCAGTGGTGTCTATCGCTCACACCATTTAATCCTATCTTTGAGTGCTTCAAATTCATTGATCATGACTTACATCGTTAAAAGAATTTTCGTTCTAGTACTCCTGGCAATTCCTGCCTGCGCATTCACGCAAATGCAGCAGGGGAAAGTTTTGTTGATGAATGGAACCGTGGTAGAGAATACACTTTGGGAAGAAAAAGACGGTTTGATCTACATCTACGATCAGAGAAACAACCTTTTCGGAAAAGAAAAAACACGTGCGATTGAACTGAATAAAAGTGAAGTCTATAGTCTTTCGAACGGAAGCAAAGAACAGATTCTGTATTACCAAGACACCATGCTTGGCGATTATTACACACCTGAAGAAATGCGTGTTTATTTAGCTGGAGCTGGCGATGCGCGAAAAAACTACAAAGCTCGACACATAAGCGCCATTGGGTTTGCGCTATGCGGCGTTGCAGGATATCTCGTGGGAGATGGCCTACTCATCTTAATTGTTCCTCCAATAACTTATGCCGCCATTCAATATGTTGGAAAAATTAAAATCAAAGAGAAA
>CAMDFE010000148.1 GCA_945897395.1 Chryseobacterium gleum
CTCGACGTTTGCAAATACATAGACCAACAATGCCTTCAAGTCGATTTTAAAAACTACGCGAACGAAGCTTGGAAACAATTGAACAGTCAGATGGAAATTCCAGGATACGGCTATCTGACCTTCAACGCTTCTAATTTCAAGTTGGGACCCATGTTTGGATATGGAAATATTCTTCAAGTGAACTTGGGCATTGACGCCACCCCGGTCATGAGTTTGGACAAAAATGAAAACGCCGTTGTTCCGCCGCTTCCTCTCCTAAATGTTCAAAATGAATTGACTTCGGGTTTCGTTATTCAAATGCCTATTAAATCGAGCTACGAAAGTCTTTCGGTAAAAGTGAATGAAATGGCTGCTGGTAGAACCTTCGCAAGTGATGACAAGAAGAAAAGCATTACAGTAAAGCACCTCGCGCTTTCGGGATTGGGAAATCAGAAGATTCAGGTGGAAGTGTTGTGCGACATGAAGGTGGGATTCAAGAAATATAAAAATTGCAAATTCTTCCTCGCACTCACTCCGAGCATAGACCCTTCAACAAACAAAATGAGTGTGAGTTCGATTGACATTGACAGCAAATCGCGACACGTGCTTATGAATGCTGGGGTCGATGTCTTTCAAACAAAACTTACGGAAACCATTCAAAGCGCTTGTAACATTGATCTTACGCCTACCCTTCAGTCTGCTAAAACAGAAATTGAAAAACAATTGAACAGTGAATTAATGCCTGGAGTTAATTTGAAAGGCTTATTGAATAATCTTCAGATTACAGGATTCTACCCTACACAAAAAGAGCTGCAAATTACTGTAGCTCTTAATGGGAATTTACAAATAGATGTCTTGAATTACACAACGAATTAATTGTAGTCTCTTCCGTTACTAGAAACTTGGGCGTCCATGGTTTTCATCATGCGCCAGAGAATATGATCAGGACTGTCGGTGAAATTCATTTCAAAATGAACCGTCATTCCATCCGATGAAAATTTCATGTTGTCTAGCATCTCTAAGAAGCTTTTTGCCTCTTGTACATCTCTTGCATTTTCTCTTTCAATATCTGGATAATTCTTATAGTTCAAGTCCATGTATCCAGAACCTGCCATTTCGGTTAACATTTCATCTAGCTCATCGTCCCAAGTATAATTCTGAGGGGCAAAAGCCGATTCATTGTTGGAAATCGAAAGATAATTGCCTTCGTATTTGAAGAATAATTTCACTCCTTCCGTTTCCAACACCTCTAAATTGTTGTATTGATAGCGCTTCGCTTTTGGCTCTTGAGTAATTATTTCAGGAGACATGTAGCTATCAAACTTAAACTCTTCAATTCGATCAAGGTCATACAGTTCCAACGTTTGCTCATTCATTTTCGCAACTAATTTCGCAACGATATTGTCTATAACATTGCGATCTTTAATACCTAAGTTAATTTTAAAAACAGGTGTCAATTCATTGAGCGTATCTTTCTTCATCGGAACTTCCGAATCATACCCCCCGTCGTAAGGATTCCAATTCTCGTAATCTGCCACTTCACCTATTGTCTGAACGTTTTTAACGTCGATCAATGAAAAAGACATTTCACCCGTTAATCCATTTTTGAATTCATCTGTTGAGAAACCGTCCTTCATCATCTCTTCATTTATTTGCGGATAAAGCCCTAGAATTTTATCAAGATCCATGTTTGCGGCGTAATATCCCTTCGGCGTTGTCGGAGAAATTAATTTCATTAAATCAGCCGAAATGCCCTCTTCTTTCATCATTGAAATCTCTTCCGGCGTTGCACCTTCAATAGGATAATAAGTTGCGTCTACAAGCATTTGCTTATCTTCGAAAAGAACAGTCATACCTATCCCCTCTACTTTGTCCATTGCCATCAATTGATCTTGTGGTATATGACTCAGGCTTCCAACCAACTCTTGAAAATTTTTCATGTTCATATATACTCCAAGGTCAGCATCTAAAGACTCATATTCCATGTAGGTCTCATTTTCTAACATGCTCATGTCTTCGTCTTGTGCAAAGGCTTGCTTTGCTTTTTCCATAACATCGTCTTCGTCTCTGAAATAGAGAAGAGCCACATTCTTGTCCCAAACTAAAGCAACATCGTTCTTATCGACTTCAGCAGTGTAAATGCCGTCGGTCTTTTGGACTTCAATATCGCTATCGATGCTCTTCACTGTTTCTTCAAAATCTTTCGCGTCTTTAATTCCGAAAACAATTCCACCGAACATTTCATCTCCTTTACCCATGAATCCGTATGCATTTTGCAAAAAGTTCACACCACTTTTTTTCGGGTTATCTAAGATGTCTTTGAATACGCCTTCATCTCCATCTAGTTTATCAAACATGGCCAATTCTTTCCATTGTTTGAATTCGGATTTGTCTGCAAGACTTTTCAAATCTGCTTTGAAAACCATTGCGGCATCCTTTGGGATTTTTGCAATGAGACGATTGTTGTTCGACATTCCGAGGTACCAAAACAATCCGGCCAGACCAAGAACGAGAGAGGTACCACCGATTATAAATCCTAATTTTACAGACTTTTTCATAATGAATCAAATTTAAGCCATTCTCATTTTGACTTGCAATAAATGTGAGCAATATATATTTGACCTAGAATACTACCAGCATGACTTCAAAACAATACATAGAACAGCTTCAAATGCTCCCTCATCCTGAAGGTGGCTATTACAAAGAAAACTTTCGAAGTGAAACGACTTTTCAGTTTGAAGGATTTGAAGGAGAACGTTCAATTTGTACCAGCATCTATTTTCTTCTTGAAAAAGGACAAACATCGGCCCTTCACCGCATAAAGAGCGATGAGATTTGGTACTTCCACGACGGACAAACGTTGGAAATTATAGAACTCGATTCGAATGGAAATGAAACAATAACAAGACTTGGAAAAGACCTTTTGAATGGCGAAGTGCTTCAGCACGTTGTGCCCGCAGGCATTTGGTTTGGGGCGCGTTTAGCGGCCGATTCTGAATTCTGTTTAGTGGGTTGCCAAGTTAGTCCTGGATTCGATTTTAAAGATTTTGAGTTGAAGTAAAAATTTCACCTTAAATTTGAAACATTAACCATTAATAACACACATCATGGGAAAAGGAAAAGACGCTAAAAAGGAAGATAAAAAAGTTCCTGCAAAAACAGCTAAAGAAAAGAAAGCTGAAAAGCGCGACAAAAAGCCGAAGTACGACTAAGCTTTCCTGTGATTGATAGGAATCAATCGCGGAAACACTGTTCGCGCTCATTAGCATTATAAAAGAAAAGATGTATTTAATTGTTCAAAATCTGAACGATAAAATAGAATGAAGCTTTTCAATTATTTGCTTTTCGCATTCCTCCGACTCACATGCGTCTTCAAAATACGCTTTCCTTCCACCTTCACTTCATCTTTCTTTCTGAAACCCCAAACGATTTCACTTGCGTGTTTCCGTGTCTCTTCCACATCTACAATGGGGGCAGGATAGTCCTTTCCAATGACACAGGCATACATTTCTTGTTCAATCACCGAAAGCTTGTGAGGCTCGTGAATAAAAGCGTTAGGAATATTGCTCAACTCCGGAATCCATTGTTTAATGAAGTCCCCTTTGGCATCGTGCTTCTCTGAGTTCATGATCGGATTGTAAATGCGAATGGTATTGATTCCTGTTGTTCCGCTTTGCATTTGAATTTGCGGATAGTGAATTCCAGGTTCGTAATCGAGAAACATGCGCGCTAAAAAATGAAGCTCACGCCAATCTTGCCACAGATTGAAAACGAAAAACGAAACCACCATCGCCCGCATGCGGAAGTTGATGTAGCCCGTTTCCTTCAAACAACGCATACACGCATCTACTAACGGAACGCCCGTCATTCCCTCCTGCCAAGCCTTTATGTACACTTCATTCTTCGGCTTTACCAAGACATTGTACGTTCGATTGATGTTCTCAATTTCATACCGACACTCCGTTTCAAATTTTTGAATGAAGTGGCAATGCCAATGCAAGCGTGAAATGAAATTCGAAAGCGCACGCTTGTTCGTTGATGTCTGATAATGTTGAACGGTATACTGATAAACCGCTCGCATACTTATGTTTCCATAAGCTAAGTAAGGCGAAAGCCGGCTGCAGCCTTTCCGACTGAGGGAAGGACTGCTGATGTGTTTGCTGTAATTGACGCTTCTTTCGGAAAGAAAATTCTTCAAATATCTCCATGCTAACGTCTCACCCCCTTCCTGAAAATTCGTGTTGCGTTCTGTTATTTCTGTTGGAAGGGAATTTCGATTTGAATGAAAATTAATTTCCTGATTGAAATTAAAAACTTGAAGTGTATCTAACTGAATGTTGAAGGAAGGCGTTCGCATGGTTTCTTCCCACATCTTCGGCCATTGCGGACGAGACTTCAGTCTTCGAACAACGCCGTTGGTTTGAAATTCGTTCCATTGAATATTTTTGGAATGGAGGAATTCGGAAATGTTAATGTCTCGTCCGTACGTCAATAAATTTCCCGATTCTTGAGAGGAAAAAACAGTTTGTATGTTGAAGTTTAAAGTCAGTTCCTCGAACACATTCATGGCTTCATCGTGAAAGATTTCAATGTGTTTGTTGAAGGGAGCCAGCTGCTTATTCAGATCCTGCAATGACTCGTGAACGAACCGCCAATGACGCACATCTGAATCATGATGACTCATAACTGAAGGCTCGAAGATATAGAGCAAAATAAATGGCAATTCGGCACCTTGCGCATGAAAGAGCGGCTCGTGGTCTACGAACCTCAAATCGCGTTTCAACCAAACTACATTTATCGCTTGCACTGTTGTTCAATCTTTATGAAAGAACA
>CAMDFE010000149.1 GCA_945897395.1 Chryseobacterium gleum
GCATAACATCTGCCGCGTTCTCTTCATCGAGAATGCGATAGAGGTAAACACCCTCTTGGGTTGGAAGCTCGTTTATGATTTCTGCTACGTCAGCAGGGTGAAGATCTTTGGTAAATTCGTGTATAGCACTATCCTTTCCTTCGCCTATCCATTTGCGGAGGTCTGCCAACAAGTCTTTTGTAAGTTCGAATTGCACGGGGAGGATTCCATTTAAAGGGTGAATTTTTTTACCATTGCAAAGGTAAGTTATTTTTAACGTAACCTGATTTATATTCGCCTATCTAAATTGAGCAAATGAAAAAGCATCTAGCATTATGTGCCATGTTCCTATGCGGAGTAATGGTATTTCCGGCGCACGGAAACGTTGGGCCTTCAAAAAAGAAGAAGGACCCTGTTAAAAAAGAAGAAAAAAAGCCAGAAGATAAATATGGCGATTTAGTAAAGAAGTGCAAAAAGAAAGAAGGACTTCTTACATTTTTTACCGATACAGTTACAGGGAAAACGTACTTGGAAATTCAGAAATCACAATTGAACCAAGAGTTTATTTATTTCAATTATATTGAAAACGCACCGGTTGAAACCGGCTACCACAAAGGAGCTTTCGGAGATTCGAAAATTGTGGTTTTCAAGAAGAATTACGAACGTTTAGAAATTGTTCAGCCAAACACAAACTTCTATTACGACCCATCAAACGCGATTAGTAAATCAGCATCGTCAAATATCAATAGCCCCATTTTAGCTTCTGAAAAAATTGAAGCAACAAGTTTAGATGGAAATAAAATGCTCATCGATGGAGATGCATTATTACTTTCTGAAAAAATGCAATTGGTGAAGATGCCCGCTCCGCGAGGAGGAGATGCTCCTTTAGGAAGTTTAAGCAAGGAAAAGTCGAAGATAAATTCCATTCGCACCTACCAAGAAAATTCTGACATAGTTGTGTCCTATGTTTATGAGACTAGCTCCCCAAACATTGGTGGAGATGCTGTGGTAGATGGAAGAAACGTTACCGTTCAATATCAGCACTCTTTCCTTTCCGTTCCTCAGAATAATTTTAAGCCGAGATATGATGATCCACGCATTGGATATTTCACAACGCAAGTAAACGACATGACCGTTGCATCCGCAACTCCATGGAGAGATATGATTCACCGTTGGAATTTGGAAAAGAAAAATCCGAATGACATATTGAGTGAGCCGATTCAACCTATAACTTTCTGGATGGAAAACACCACTCCGGTAGAATTTCGTCCAATCATAAAAGAGGCAGTAGAGCGCTGGAATGTGGCTTTTGAAGCAGCTGGATTTAAGAACGCTGTTGTTTGTCTTCAGCAACCCGATGATGCAACGTGGGATGCTGGTGATGTGCGCTACAATGTACTTCGTTGGACATCGACACCGGCGCCTCCATTTGGTGGTTACGGTCCGAGTTTCGTGAACCCACGTACAGGAGAAATTCTAGGTGCAGATATTATGTTGGAGTGGGTAGCGTTAACGAACCGCGTTTATGCTGATCGTACTTTCCGTTTGGGAAGTTCTTTAACCGAAGAGCAAGAGCAATTATTGAAAGAAAAAGGAGCACGTAATCCTTTCTTATGCAACGCTGCTGCAATGAGCAATGAGCAATTGATTTTTGGAACAAATGCGGCAAACGTAATGGGAGCGAGCGATTTAGAGAAGCAAGAAATAGTTCGTCAGATGTTGTATCGCTTGGTTCTGCATGAAGTAGGGCATACGCTTGGGCTTACGCACAACATGCGTGCAAGCACGCTTCAGTCGGTAGCAGATATTAAGAATGTAGAAAAAATTAACAAGGAAGGTTTGGCGAATTCGGTGATGGAATATCCTGCATTTAATTATCAGATGAATCCGAAGGAGCAAGCGTTGTACTGCGATGTGAATGTTGGTCCTTACGATAGATGGGTGATTGAATATGGATACAGTCAGGCGCTATCTGATGACCAAAAAGAAAAAGACCGTTTAGATAGAATTACTGCTAGAAGCATCGAGCATCAGTTGGCATATGGAAACGACGGAGACGACATGCGCTCTGCTGGAAGAGGTATTGATCCAGACGTAAACATCTACGATCTTTCAAGCGATCCTGTTGCCTACGGCGCAGAGCGCTGCGAATTGGTGAAATTTGTACTTCCGAAATTGAAAGAACATTTGATTACTTCGAACGAAAGCTATGCTGAGTTGCTTCAATCTGTTTTGATTGCAACGAAAGAATACGGTATTCAAACCAATGTAATGACTCGTCAAATAGGAGGGGTGCATTACGATAGAGCTTATGCGGGACAAGGTTCTTTAGTTAAGCCATTGGAGCCGGTTTCGGAAATGAAGCAAAAAGAAGCCATGAAGGCTTTGGCTAAATATGCATTTGCAGGAGATGTTTGGAGTGAGGCTATCCCAACCTTTAATTACTTGTTGGATCAAAGAAGAGGCTTTAGCCAATACTCTAAAAGTGATGACCCGAAAATTCACAATCGTATTTTAGACATGCAATCGGAGTGCTTGAATCACTTGATGCACCCGCGTGTTCATCAAAGAATCATTGATAGTTACATGTATGGAAATACATATTCAATCGACGAGGTTCTGTTCGATTTATCGCAAGCTATTTTTGAATCTGATTTGAAGGGTGAAGTGAACACGATTCGTCAGAATTTGCAAATTGAATACACACGTAGATTAATTGATATGCTCGACGTGAAAAACAGATATGATAATGTTTCTCAGAGCGTAGCCTTATCTGAGTTAAAGCGAATTGTGAAAATGGAAGTGGGCAATGTTGCGGGAGGTGCATTAACAAAGGCGCACCGCGGACATATTGTGAAACTTATTGAAGATGCGCTGAGCGCGAAATAAGACTTATAAAATTCTACGAATGAGGCGAAGGTTATGCGAATAGCCTTCGCTTTTTTTATTGATGCCCTGATGATCCAATAGGTCTATTCTCAGTTCGCCTGAAGCGTGAAGTATTTCGAAACTTCCGTTGGTCTCCATAATTACCCCAACATGCGTGATTCGACCTTCAGCATTGTCAAAGAAAGCAAGGTCACCTGTTTGGGCTTCAGAAAGTAGCATGACGTCTGTTCCCTCATTAGCCTGCTGATAAGCATCGCGTTTTAAGGAAAGTCCGAGCGTCTTGTAAAATGATTGAGTGAAGCCAGAACAGTCGTATCCGAAATTGGTCTTTCCGCCCCAAACGTAGGGCACACCAACATAGGACTTGAACAAAGTAATTGCCTCATTCAAAGACAGCATTTGAAATGGAAAATCTAAAGGGACAAATGCTCCAAGAGGCATTAGTATTTGTTTGTTCTCGAATTGTTGAAGAGCACTTGGATAAGCATAAACTCGGTTGGTGTCAACTTCAAACACTTGTGGCGAGAATTGCTTCTTGTCAATCCATCCTCGGTATTGATCGAAGCTCGTTTCAATGAAATACCATTTCTCATTTTCCTCGAGCACTTCGTAGGTTTCTCCGAAAATTAGTTGACTCACTTGTTCGCTGCGGTCAGATGCTTCTGCACGCATGGGAATAAATGAAAGAAGGCATTGTCCGTTTATCATGATTCAAAATTGGTTCAAAATGTTGTTTCCTCAACTTTAATTCATTATCAATTATTCAATGTGGAATGTGAATGGTTGGAAGAAAAGTGTACATTTGGGAAAATTAAAGCACTATGTGGCGCGAATTGGACAATAAACTCGTTAGAGAATTTCGTTTCAAAGACTTCCAAGAGGCATTTACATTCTTAACGAGAGTAGCTTTCTTGGCTGAAAAGCATGGTCATCATCCGGCTTGGTTTAGCGTTTATAATTACGTTCGTCTTGAATTAAGCACGCACGACGCTGGAGATGTAGTTACGGAGAGAGATCGCAGATTGGCAGTAGCCATTGACGAAATTCTTCAATAATAGCGGAACTTTCGTAGTAAAGCTCTAAATTCGCGGCTGAAAGTTAATCTTTCAACAGGAAATCATTTTTTATGACTCAACAAAACAGCTCTGCAGAAATGTCTGCAGTTACCGATATAATGGCGTTGCATAACCACGAGCAAGTGGTTTTTTGTCAAGATAATGCAACCGGATTAAAAGCCATAATAGCAATTCACAACACAACATTAGGACCAGCAGTGGGCGGAACGCGCATGTGGATGTACGCCTCTGAAGGCGATGCATTAACAGATGCTCTTCGTCTTTCTCGCGGTATGACCTATAAAAGCGCTCTTGCCGGATTGAATATCGGTGGAGGTAAAGCTGTGATTATTGCCGATTCAAAAAAAGATAAGAACGAAGCACTCATGCGTAGCTTCGGAAAATTCGTAGACGGTTTGGGTGGAAGATACATCACCGCCGAAGACATGGGTATCGGCACGCGTGATATGGAATACGTAAAGATGGAAACCGACCACGTTGTTGGTTTGCCAGACTACATGGGTGGAGGCGGAGATCCAAGTCCAGTTACGGCTTATGGTGTTTACATGGGAATGAAGGCCAGTGTGAAAGAGCAAACAGGTAGCGAATCACTTTCTGGAAAGACTATTGTCGTTCAAGGAGTAGGGCACGTTGGAGAGTACTTAGTAGAGTATTTGGTGAAGGAAAATGCGCATGTGATTATCACAGATATTGATCAAGATCGCGTGAATGAAGTGGTGAAGAAGCACGGTGTAAAAGCCATTCTTCCATCAGAAGTTTACACAACTCCTATGGACATTTATAGCCCTTGTGCTATGGGGGCGACAGTGAGCAAAGAAACGTTAGAGCAATTGTCTTGCGGTATT
>CAMDFE010000150.1 GCA_945897395.1 Chryseobacterium gleum
AGAAAGGGAACTTTGGGCAGTTATTACAGTGTGAAAAATTACACAGGAGTAAATCCAGAATTCGGAACAACAGAAGATTTCAAACGTTTGGTAAAAAAGGCACACGAGTTGGGCATGTATGTCATTCTCGACTGGGTTGCGAATCACACAGCTTGGGATCACCCTTGGGTAATTCAACATCCGGATTGGTATACTCATGATGCAAATGGAAATATTGTTCCTCCTGTTCCAGATTGGTCTGACGTTGCAGATTTGAATTACGATAATCTTGAACTTCGTAAGGAAATGATTCGTGCAATGGAATATTGGGTGAGAGATTGTGACATTGACGGATACCGTTGTGACGTGGCTATGAATGTGCCCACAGAATTTTGGAACGATACCCGCGCTGCATTAGATGCAATTAAACCTGTCTTTATGCTAGCAGAGGCAGAACAGAAGGATCATCACTTGAAAGCCTTTGACATGTCCTACAGCTGGGAATTATTAAGCATAATGAACGGCGTAGCAAAGGGAGAGAAGTCTCTTTATGCCTTTGACGAATACATGGCGAAGTCGGATACAGCTTTTCAAAAGAGTGCTTACCGCATGGGTTTCACAACGAACCACGATGAGAATACTTGGAATGGAACGGGTGGTGAGCGATACGGAATGAAGCGAAAATTATTTGACGTTCTCTCTTTAACCCTTCAAGGAATGCCTTTGGTTTATACCTCGCAAGAAGGTGGTGAGGTGGATGTAAAAGGAAACGCAAAGCGTTTGCGCTTCTTTGATAAAGACACAGCCTACTTCAACAATTATGTGAATAGCGATTTTTATAAGCGATTACTTGCGGTGCATCACGATAATCCAGCTCTGTGGAACGGCGAGTTTGGAGGAGGTTTCAAGAAGTTGAAAACTTCTAACGATGATTTGCTATACGCTTATGTCCGTACCAATGGCGATCGCCAGGTAGTTGTGCTTTTAAACTTTTCTGATAAGCCTCAAGTGTTCAACTTCACCGATGAAGTTCCTGATGGTGATTTTAGAAGCATTTTCAATAGTGAAACATTCTCACTTTACTCAAGAAATCAGCGCGCCTTGGCTCCATACGGTTATCAAGTTTTTTCCAAATAGAACTGCCGCTCGGAATTATCTTTGTGCTCTAAAATTAGTTTATGGAAGAGCCCGAAGGGAAAGATATTTTCGAAACAACGGTTGAAATTCGATTTGCGGATATAGATGCCATGGGGCCTGTTAACAATGCCGTGTACTTCAGTTATTTCGAGCAAGCGCGTATGGCGTATTTTAAAGAGCGTGTAGCTCGAATTTGGGATTGGAATGAAGACGGAATCATTGTTGCTCGAAATGAAATTGATTATGTCTTTCCTGTTTTCTTGAACGACCGAATGGTCATTCGGTTGTGGGTAAATCATGTCGGAAATAAGAGTTTCTCTGTTTGCTATCGAGTTGTTGTTGGAGAGCGCTTATGCGCAACGGGCAAATCGGTTTTGGTTTGTTTCAATCATAAAAACAAAGCCACACAAGTGCTTCCAGAAGCATGGAAAAGTGTGTTTCTAGCGAATTAATATGGCAAAGGATAAGTTAAAACGTTGGGCCGAAAACAAGACGTTTTCGCATGTGTTCGAGCCGAATTTAATGCCCATTATTCGAGAGAATGCGACCTTCATGAAAGGACAGTGGCGGGAAGAATTTTATAAAAACAACAATCCTCTAGTGGTTGAATTGGGCTGTGGAAAAGGGGAGTACGCGGTTGGGCAGGCGCAGCGAAACTTAGATAAGAATTATTTAGGCATAGACGTCAAGGGGCATCGTTTCCACAAAGGAGCGAAAGAGTCGCTTGAAATGGGATTAACCAATGTGGCTTTTCTTCGTGCTAGAATAGAATTTATAGATGCCTTTTTCGATGACAACGAGTTGGATGAAATTTGGCTAACGTTTTCAGATCCGATGCCGAATGATCACGATGGGAATAGACGAATTACTTCCGGCTTTTATATGAAGCGTTATGAGCGCATGCTGAAGTCTGAAGGGTTGGTTCATATTAAGCACGACAATCCAGCGCTATATGAGCGAGCTTTGCGTGAAATTCCTTCTATGGGAGCAGAGATTCTTTTTCACGACGATAATATTTACGAATCGGGTTTTCTGAGTACTATAGACGAGAAGCTTAAAGATGTTTTAGAGATTAGAACATTCTACGAGCAAATGTGGTTGAAGGAGGGAAGAAAGATTAAATACATACAGGCACGAATGCCGAAAAAATAAAGACTATGAGTGTTTCAAAAGCAGCCATTTTAGAAGCGTTAAGGAATGTTCAAGAGCCCGATCTGAAAAAGGATATAGTTTCCCTAAATATGGTGAAGATTATTCGCGCAGAGGGAAATGAAATTGAATTGGAAGTGAAGGTGAGCAATCCTGCCATGCACGCCAAGCAGCGTATGCGCGAGGCTTGTGTTTTTGCAATACAACGTGTTTTGGGAAATGAGTTTGAAGTAAAAGTTCACGTGGAAGCCATTTCTGGTGAAGAACGAAGCGGCGAGCTTAGGAGAATTCTTCCAGGAGTAAAACACATTATTGCTGTTGCAAGTGGAAAAGGTGGAGTAGGAAAGAGCACAGTTTCTTCCAATCTGGCTGCGGGACTTGCGGCGTTGGGTCATAAGGTAGGCTTGTTAGATGCAGATATTTATGGACCTTCAGTTCCAACAATGTTCGATGTGGTATTGGAAAAACCAAGACTTATTGAAGTAGATGGAAAGAAAGTGATGGCGCCTGTCGAGGCTCACGGAGTGAAGGTGTTGAGTATTGGATTTTTTACAGAAGGCGATCAAGCTGTTGTATGGCGCGGACCAATGGCCACGAAGGCATTGAATCAAATGATTACGGATGTTGAGTGGGGTGAGTTGGATTATATGATTGTTGACCTTCCCCCGGGAACAGGAGATGTTCATTTGAGCATTGTACAAACGTTACCGATCTCTGCCGTTGTTGTGGTGAGCACACCGCAGGAAGTTGCACTTGTTGATGCGCGCAAGGGAATAGCGATGTTCCAATTGCCGGCAGTTAATATTCCAGTGCTGGGATTAGTAGAAAATATGTCGTGGTTTACTCCAGCGGAATTGCCCGAAAACAAATATTTTATTTTTGGTGAAGGAGGAACGAAGCGCTTAGCAGAAAGCTTGAACCTCCCTGTTCTAGGCGAAATTCCATTGATTCAGAGCATTCGCGAAGCGGGGGATGTAGGAAGACCTTCGGTTCTTCAAGACAATACTACTGCAGCGCGCTATTGGCAAGCGTTTTTAATTAACTTTGAAAAGGAATTGCGCTTGTTGCCATTCCGTAAACCTGCAACCCAAAAATAATATGTTACTAGATTCATTGTTTCAACGTGTGAGCGAAGCGCTCAATTCCATCCGGCCTTATTTGGAAGCAGACGGTGGCGGAATTGAGTTGAAGGAAGTGACTCCTGAAATGACTGTAATAGTGGAGTTGACAGGTGCGTGCACAAGCTGCAGCAAGTCGCATATGACGATGAAGGCAGGCGTTGAAGCAGCAATTAAATCTGCTGTTCCAGAAATTAAAACTGTCGTTGCTCTTTCTCAAGAAATTGAAGAGCCGACCACTGCGCTATAAACCGTAGTAATTCTTTCTCGTTTCTTTTACTTGCTCGTTTGTCAGATATTCGTCGTAAGACATTCGCTTATCAATTATTCCTTTCGGAGTAATTTCAATAATTCTATTCGCAACTGTTTCCGTAAACTCGTGGTCATGTGAAGTGAATAAAGCATTGTGCTTCCAATCTTTCATGGCGTTGTTAAACGCTGTAATTGATTCCAGGTCGAGGTGGTTCGTTGGTTCATCTAGCATCAGACAATTTCCATTGGCGAGCATCATACGAGAGACCATGCAGCGTACTTTTTCTCCTCCTGAAAGGACAGTACATTTCTTTAGAACTTCTTCACCACTGAACAGCATTTTCCCTAAGAAACCACGGACATAAGTTTCATCCTTATCCACTGAAAACTGACGCAACCAATCGATGAGATTGTCATCAGATTTGAAGAAGTCTTCGTTGTTGTTTGGAAGGTAGGCAGTTGTGATTGTGCTTCCCCATTCAACCGTTCCTGTGGTTGCTTCTTCCAAATTGTTAATGATTTGAAAGAATGAAGTAATGGCGGAATGATCTTTTGAAAGAACAGCTACTTTATCGCCTTTGATTAAGGTGAATTCTACATTTTCAAACTGTACGCTTCCATCTGGATTAACCTTTGAAAGATTTTCAACGCGCAAGATTTGATCTCCGCAATCGCGCTCGGGTTTGAAAATAATACCTGGATATTTTCTAGTGCTCGGTTGAATGTTATCGATAACAAGTTTATCCAATAATTTTTTACGACTTGTTGCTTGTCTCGATTTAGAAGCGTTGGCACTGAAGCGTTCTACGAACTCTTGAAGTTCTTTGCGCTTGTCTTCCGTCTTTTTATTTTGATCGCTTCTCTGACGCGCAGCCAATTGACTGCTCTCGTACCAGAACGAATAGTTTCCTGTGTAAAGTTGAATCTTACTGAAGTCGATGTCAACGATGTTGGTGCACACTGCATCTAAAAAGTGACGGTCGTGAGATACAACGATTACTGTATTTTGAAAATCGGCCAAGAAGTTTTCCAACCAAGAAATGGTTTCCACATCTAAGTCATTCGTAGGCTCATCGAGCAATAGAATTTCAGGATTGCCAAATAAGGCCTGAGCAAGCAATACGCGCACTTTTTCTTTTCCGCTAAGG
>CAMDFE010000151.1 GCA_945897395.1 Chryseobacterium gleum
CCCTCAAAACTGTATATTTCCTTTCCTGAAAATACCTCATACAGTTTTGCGGTTTTGTCCAAGCTACGCGTTAAAGCGTATTTACCATCTCGACTAAAAACAGCAGATAAAATTGGCTCAGTATGCCCAATCGGAAGCACTAATCTTGGCGTTTGCGTCGATTGCGAGAAGATGGAAATAAAAATGAATTGAAAAAGAATGAAGAGTAGGAATCTGAATTGTATTCTTTTCATTTTCTTAAACGTTCAGGAAGGTAGCCGAGCTTAAATACTTCGAGATACCAATCAATCATTTCTAACTTTAGGTCTTCATCTAAGTCTGAAAGAGCGGATAAATAGTTTTCATAACGTTCTAATTTCTCTCGATATTCTTCATTCGAAATCACAAACAATGTTTGTCTTAAAGGTTCATTAATCGTGTCGTTGGAATGAACGTTCCACTGATACAATCCTTCGGTTGAAAATTTGTAGGTTACGTAATCCTTTCTTGTAACCATTAACGTGTCAAGTTGCGATTGTGCATGCTTGGCCTTCAAACTGAAATAAAATGTTCGTCCATTCGGATTTTCAAAACGAAGTAAAACAAATACATTCATCGGGACAATGGATGAATCGGAAAGAACGTCGTTAGGTTTGCCATTTCCTCGATAAACACCTCCAATTGCATTTTTCTTTTGCGACTCATGATGAGTTACTTGCTCCCAAAGAACAGAGGCAGCATCACTGTTGTAACCCAATAATTCTCTGCTCAATTCGGAAATAGCATAGTCGCCTTTTTTCTTCCAAAAAATTGATTTGCCATCTTTTCCCAAAATACAAGAGGCGCCTTCAGCCAAGCGAATAAATCCAGAAACATCTTGATTCAACTGACAATTTTTCCAATTCGTTTTTCCATTAGAAGAATACTGAATCGTTCCCTTGAACTGCTGAATAATCAATGTTTGAGCAGATACACAAAAAGAGTTCAGGACGATAAAGAAAAGAAATAGGGCTTTAGTCATGGTATTTAAAAACAGTGTTAATTTTCCACTTCTTCTTCATCCATAATGCAATCGGCTCATAGAACTCGAGCACTTCAATAAGCACTATCATTTGCAAATTCAGAAATCCAACTTGCCATAAAATCAAATGATCTCGGAACTGAAGCGAAATAAATATGAGCAGAAAGGATATCGCAAAAGCAAAGGGCACCACAATGGGTTTAAACCAAATAGATGTCAATGAAATTCTCAGATACAATAAGGCAACGAGCACAAGTATCAAATTTTCCATTAGAATTTTAGTCCACTTATTTATCGGATGAGCCAATCTGTTATTCAATAACATTTGAATGACTTCCGCATGTATAAACACCCCCGGAGTTACAGAGGCTCTATGAATAATATCTTCATTTCCATGCGGAGTTAAGTGTCTGTCTTCCACATCGAATCTATTTCCGGCATAACCACTTCCGACATGAGCGATAAGAACAATGCGGTTATTCATTAACTCCTTGAGCTGATAACTAGACAGGTTTCCAAATTCTCCCGCTTCAACCAAATCGAATAAATACGGATTACGAACAGTTGAACTGTCTAATAAATTATTAAAAAGATAACTGTGATAATGGTAGTCTATCTCAATAAGACTGTCCTCAATTGCGCCGTTTAATTCTGTATTCAAATTAACGTTTGCTTGCTTCGCCACTGCATACGCGAAAGAATGATTGAGCTTATACGTTCGAATAACTGCAAGACTGTCGCCGTTTAATTCAAGATTACCACTAATTGAATTCAACAATGAAGCGGTCAAAACAGGATTTGCATTGGAGCTTTCAGAACCCAGAACCAAATTTCGACAATTCGATAGACTCTGAAGAAGCCATTGATCCGCGATTGCATCATTCGAATTCCCTTTAAAAATCATATCACACGCCAACACCGAAGGAGCGCATGAATCTATTCTAGAAATAACATTTGCTAGATCATTTCGAAATTCACCTTGAGTGTTATTCGAAAGTGAACCTGTATTCACGATGAGAATTTTGTTCTCCTCGGGAATACGCACTCTATGATCTTGCTTGTAATACAAATCGGAAAATTCAATCTCTGCAAGCGCCTTTTCAATTGGATTTAAGGATTCGAAAAAATGAAGGACAAATGAAAAGAAAAGTAAAAACACTTTTAGAATCAAAACCATGACTAGCAAGTCTTTGAGCCACACTCGCCAACTCCCCTTTTCTTTCTTCATAACCTTCTAATGGAAAATTTACTCCGAAATTAGAGGATTAATCTACCTCTGCTTTCAAAACGAATTAATCTACTCCTTTTGGAGTAGACACTTCGTGATGACAGCGGAGATGATGACCGACGAAGTCGGATGACACAACACGTTGTGATGACAGCGGCGCTGATGACCGATGAAGTCGGATGACACAACACGTTGTGATGACAGTGGCGCTGATGACCGACGAAGTCGGATGACCCTTCGGGAGGGGTTAATTCAAATTCGGATCCTCGGGAAATTTAGAGAGAAGTTTTCCTTTCGGGCCGAGGCGCTCCATGACTTCCTTCCAGACGTTGTTCTCTTTTGAGTTCATGATTAATTTGGAAGGGACATTCACCACGAACCAAGACTTGGACGTGATTTCTTCTTGAAGCTGTCCGATAGACCAGCCGCTGTATCCAACGAAAAAACGAATGGCGTTTTCCGGAAGTTTTCCAGCTTCAATAAGTTCTCGTATGCGGGTGAAATCTCCGCCGTACCAAACACCTTCCAATATGGGTGTGCTGCCTTCAATCTCTTCACCCAACGAATGAATGTAAAAGAGACTGTCGTTCTTCACCGGTCCACCAAGGCTCACACGTCCAGGCATCTCGGGGAAATTCGCAATGATCTTGCTAATCGGAAGGTCTATGTAATTGTTCAACACGAATCCGAATGAGCCTTCTTCGTTGTTTTCACACAACAAAATAACGGTCCGATGAAAAAACGGATCGCTGATATACGGCTCAGACAACAAGACTTGTCCACGCTTCGGCACAGTGCTATCGCTCGGTTGAAAATTCACAGGGCTAAAATAGGAATTCCTTACTTTCGCCACATGCGTTTTCAATTTTTAGTTTTTCTTTTTATTCCTCTGATTGTAAACACTGCTCTGAATCGACTCCCCACTTTGCAATTCGATTTTCATTATTAGAAAATTCAAAGTGTATGCGCCTTGTAACGTTATCTTTGCCGCATGGATGAATCGAGACTTTCTGCCCTTCGTGCCGAGTTGAACAAAATTCACAAATGGCCAAGCGCGTATATGTTTAAGTTTATTGTACCATCATTCGAAGAACGCGTAACGGCAGTGAAATTAATCTTTGGTGAAAGTGCGCATTTCGAGATGAAGTGGAGTGCAAACGGAAAATACACCTCTATTACTGTTCACGCCATGATGTTGAGCGTTGACGAGATTTTCGAGAAGTATGATGAGGCTGCTAAAATTGAAGGAATAATAAGTTTATAATATGAAGACATTTGAACTGTTAAGAAACGTATTGCTGGTGTCTTTGCTCGCTATGCTGACGTATGTGTTGTACAAACGCATGTTGCACGTTATGCGCAAGCAGCATGTTCAAGAGAAATTTCCGGCTCTTCCGAATCAATTGCATTGGACAGAATCTGGAGAAGGACAAATAGCGTTGAAGCTGAGTATTAAGATGCATTTAGACATTCAAATCTTCAATGCAGAAAATGCATCTATTCTAACGCTTGCCAGCGAAGAGTTCCCGAAGGGAGATCATATTTTCACTTTTGAAAAGAGTCAATTCTCTTCCGGAAAATATTACTACAAAATTGTTTCTCCGCACGAACAAGCTTCTCAATACTTCAGCATCTAATGTCGTTACGCATTGTCTTTCTCGGCACTCCGGAATTTGCGACAACCTCGCTGAATGCCTTGCTGCAAAGCAAACACGAAGTGGTTGGCGTGGTGACTGCTCCTGATAAACCCGCAGGACGCGGACAGCAGTTGAACGAAAGCGATGTGAAGAAGTTCGCGGTTCAACATGAATTGAAATTGTTTCAACCTGAAAAATTGCGCGATGAACCTTTCATTCAAGAATTAAAAGACTTGAATGCCGATTTATTCGTGGTGGTGGCCTTCCGCATGTTACCCGAAGCGGTTTGGAACATGCCTCGATTGGGCACATTGAATTTGCACGGTTCCCTCCTGCCCCAATACCGCGGAGCGGCTCCCATTCAATGGGCGGTTATGAACGGAGAGACAGAAACCGGATGTACGACCTTCCGATTGAAACACGAAATAGACACCGGAGAAGTTTTGGGTCAGCATAAAATGAGCATCGCTCCGAATGAAACCGCCGGAGAATTGTACGAGCGCATGATGCACGAAGGTGCAGACTTGTTGGTTCGCACTCTCGATTTATTGGAAGAAGAAAAGGTTGAACCTATAACGCAAGAAGAACTTATATCCCGCGAATTAAAGCACGCACCTAAACTTTTGAAAGAAGACGGAAAAGTGAGATTGACGGACACTCCAGCGGTGGTGCACAATCGCGTTCGCGGGGTTACTCCTTTCCCTGGCGCATTCACAACCTTTCATGGAAAGATCTTAAAAATTCACAAAGGCCGTCCTGAAGAAACCGAACATTCATTCGAGTTGGGTTCTTTTCATTCCGATAACAAGACTTTTTTGAAATTGGCGGTGAAGGGTGGATATTACAATCTTTTGCATCTTCAATTAGAAGGAAAAAAGAAGATGGCAGTAGACGAGTTCTTGCGCGGAGTG
>CAMDFE010000152.1 GCA_945897395.1 Chryseobacterium gleum
ACTCGCTATAACGAACAGGGTAAGGTGGTTTATGAAAAAGAACTATTACTCGACGGAAGAGGCTTCGAGAAATCCTATTTCGACAATGGAACTCCGAATGACATTACCATATACTACCACGGACCTTCAGAAATTTCGGAATACTACGCTTACTTCGAAACTGGAAAGCTCAAAAGAAAAACCTATTACAGAGCGAAAAACGATACATTAAGTGCCGAATATTTCGAGGACGGCAGCATAAAACACTTAAATCTAACTCCGAATATTGGAAGCGGGAACACGAAACAAACCACCGCGAACTATTACTCTCCGGGAAAGTTAGAATCACAAACCTTCTATACCTACAAAGATGGAATTACAGATCAACACATTGAGAAGTACTATGAAAATGGAAAAATCAAATGGGAACTTGTTCTTCACGAAAAAAACCAAACCGAAAGAGATTTTTATCAGAATGGAAAACTTCAAAGTGAAAAGAATTATTCCTTCGACATGCTCAATGGAAACTGGATTCAAAAAGACTCCTTGGGAAATGTTATAAAGAACTGCTTCTATTCGTCGGGATTCAAATTTGGAAAATGTGAAACACCTTCAGCCCAAAAAATTGGTGTTGCTCCTAAAGATGAACTCAAAGTTTGGATAGCAGCTGTTATTTCAACCTATTTGAGACAGTTCTACAACAACAGTATTCAAGACCCTTCCCCGAGTTTCATTGAAAAAGAAAAAATAGATAAATACGCTGAGATTATTTGGAAGGTAGTCGAATATTGCCATCAAAACGGATACACTTTCCTACCTAATGTTGATGCGAAGTTTGATGGGAAAATTTCTTACACGTTTAATGCGCCTGTAAGCGCTTATGATCCCCATGAACAGCAGATTGATTCAATCTTAGTTTCAAGAGGTTTTACCATTTCAAACAAGACGAAACAGACGGGATATTGTGCTTTCCAACTTACAACCGAAGACTACCACGGTATCGCATCGTTCAATGAAATGTTTGCCAAGTTCTTCCCTTTTAATAGCGGTTATATCTATATAAACAATCTTCAACAAGACGTTGACTTTGGATTGAAAGGATATCGCAACTACAATAGTTTTCTGATCGAAAGAAGAGAAAACGAAAAAGCTTATGTTGTTACACTTCTCAACTATGGTTCATCTAAAATGTTTACACTCTATGATGAGGGAGACGTTGAGTTTTACAACGGTCGCGGAGATTGGAGTCAGCCCGACCTGTCGAATTACCAGCACATGTATTGGGATTGATCTTACCTCACACTGTACTCACCAAGCGTAGTAGCGATCTCATCGGCAAGTGGAAGGACTTCTTTCGTTCCGATACCTACGCAATAGAACCCTCCAATTTTAGCAGCTTGAACACCTGAGATGGCGTCTTCAAAAACGATACATTCACTTGGAGTTAATCCTAACTGCTCTGCTGCTGTAAGGAACACCGTTGGATCAGGTTTCGATTTGGAAACAACGTTTCCATCTACAATAGCATCGAATAAATGCGTAATTCCTAAGCGTTCTAAAATCATAGGAGCATTCTTCGAAGAAGAGCCCAGTGCAATTTTAATTCCTTTCGACTTACATGATTCAAGGAAAGGAATGGCGCCTGGCAATGCTTCGTCGGCATTCATCTCAGCGGCCAATTCCAAATACCACTCATTCTTAATGTCCATGAGCGATTGCTTCTCCTCTGCCGACTTCTCAATGTTTCCCTTCTTCAAGATTAACTCTAAAGACTCTGCTCTGCTCACTCCTTTCAAATGCTCGTTGTCATCTAAGGAAAATTCCACTCCAACAGAATTTGCCAATCTCTTCCACGCTTGATAATGATATTTCGCCGTGTCTACAAGAACTCCGTCTAAATCGAAAATGGCTCCTTTCATTCTGCGTGATGAAATACGTATTTAACGTGGTAGTTAACAAGACCGTCAATTGGTTTCTTAATGATGTTACCTAAACGCACACCTTCCAGACGACAAGCCTCTTCCAAACAATGTTTGAAATAGTGAGAAATAGAACCTACAAAGTGAACAGGAACTTTGTCCCAATTTTCAAACGACTTCACGTGAATATCAACAAACTCGCGCATTCCGTTTACTACCCAATTCATCACATGCGGATGGTGAGCGAAGTTTCCGATAAAACGAGTGAAGCTTGCGAGATAAACGTTAGCATTTGGCTCTCTGTATATTTTCGAAATGAATTCGTCTTTGCTTAATGGAAAACTATTCTCAAAAGCTTCTGCAATCTCTGCTGGAAGTTTCTTGTAGAAATATTCGCGCAACAAAATCTTACCGAAATAAGATCCACTTGCTTCATCGCCTAAGATATAAGCCAGTGAAGGAACCGATTCATGAATGTCTTTTCCATCAAAGAAACAAGAATTACTTCCTGTTCCAAGAATACAAGAAATACAAGGCTCTCCGTCGTAGGTCGAATAAGCGCTTCCCAACAAATCGTGTTCGATCAACAATTCTGCAGTTGTAAAAACAGCACGTAGTCCGCGCTCAATAATTTCACACATCGTTGGCGTGCTGCTTCCAGCCCCGTAAAAATAAACATGAGAAATTTTATCGGCGTAAAGGGCCAGAGGTGCATTTCCTCGAATGGCTCCTTCAACAACTTTCTCATCGTGAAAATATGGATTCAAACCCATCGTTTCAAAATTCCCTAATCGACATCCTTTCTCGTCAATGAGAGCCCAATCACATTTAGTGGACCCGCTATCAGCTATAAGTATCATTTCTCTTTTTTTACTGTTTTATCAATCTGTTATTCCGCTTCAATCACATTTTATGAAGCAAGTCAATTACGCGCTTGCTATAACCAGCCTCGTTGTCGTACCAAGACATAATTTTCACCAAGTTTCCGTTTGCCGAGGTTAAGTCGGCGTCGAAGATACTGCTTGCAGGATTTCCAACTACGTCAATACTTACAATTGGATCAACACAGTATTCCAGAATACCTTTCATTGGGCCTTCTGCTGCTGCTTTCATGGCTGCATTCACTTCCTCTTTGGTGGTGTCTCTTTTCAAGATTACCACTAAGTCGGTTAAAGATCCGTCTGGTGTCGGGACACGTACCGCTAATCCATCCAATTTTCCTTTCAATTCAGGAAGAACCAATCCAACTGCTTTCGCAGCACCTGTGCTTGTTGGCACCATGCTTAAAGCAGCTGAGCGAGCTCTACGCAAGTCTTTGTGAGGAGCGTCTTGCAAACGTTGATCAGCAGTGTATGCGTGAATAGTGGTGATGTATCCTTTTTCAATTCCGAAAGTATCGTTCAACACTTTGGCTATTGGAGCTAAGCAGTTCGTGGTGCAAGATGCATTCGAAACAATTAGATCTTCTGGTGTAAGCGTATCATCGTTAACACCAAGAACAATCGTCTTCACGTTTCCTGTCGCAGGAGCCGAGATAACGACCTTCTTCGCGCCGGCTGTAATGTGCTTTCCAGCGCTAATATCGTCGGTGAAAAATCCGGTGCTTTCAATAACTACATCTACATTCAATTCACCCCAAGGTAAATTTGAAGGATCCTTTTCAGCATACACACGAATTTTCTTTCCGTTTACAATTAAGAAATCTCCGTCAGCAGAAACCTCTGCATTCACACGTCCGTGAATACTGTCATACTTCAACAAGTGCGCAAGCGTCTTAACATCTGTTAAGTCGTTTACGGCAACTACTTCAATATTGTTGTCGGTTAATGTGTGACGAAAGCACATGCGGCCTATACGTCCAAAACCATTGATTGCTACCTTTTTCATCTTATTCTTTTTTCTAATTATTATATCGCTAGAATCCGTGCAATGCGCAATTCATCTCTGTTTGGAAGATTGCTGCGTGTGATAGCTTCTTCTAATGAAGTGTATGTTTCTCTGTCGTTCACAATTCCAATCATGACATCTTTTCTACCTTGAAGTAATCCTTCAACGGCAGCTACTCCCATGCGAGATGCGATGACACGATCGTAACAACTCGGCGCTCCTCCGCGTTGCAAGTGTCCGAGAACGGATACTCGTGTATCGTAATCAGGATTCTCTGCTGCTACTTTATTCGCCAATTCGTAGGCTGTTCCGCCTTTCACTCCTTCGGCAACAATGACAATAGAACTAGACTTTCCGCTTTTTTCACTTGCGCGAAGTATTTGCATCAACTCTTCAGAGGTCATCTCGTCCTCTGGAAGAACAATGGCAATAGCACCTGAAGCAATACCCGCTTTCAATGCAATGAAACCACTATTTCTACCCATTACTTCTACGAAGAAAATTCGGTTGTGTGAAGTCGCAGTGTCACGAATCTTATCTACCGCATCTACAACCGTGTTGGTTGCTGTATCGATTCCAATGCAATGGTCTGTTCCATATAAATCGTTATCAATACTTCCAGGTATGCCCATTACTGGAATGCCGGACTCTTGTGAAAGTATGTGTGCGCCCGTGAAGGTGCCGTTTCCACCAATGGTAATGAGTGCATCTATGTGATGCTTCTTCATTTGCTCAATGGCCGCTGCTCGTCCTTCAACTGTAAGAAATTCTTTGCAGCGGGACGATTTTAAGATGGTACCCCCACGTCCCAAGATGCGCGCCACCGAACGTTCGTTCAACCGTTTGTAGTCGCCTGCTATTAATCCAGCGTAGCCTTGAAAGATTCCTTCCACCTCTACGCTGTGAAAAGCACATGCGCGAACTACCGCGCGTATGGCGGCGTTCATACCCGGAGCATCACCTCCACTGGTCAGAACACCAATTCTT
>CAMDFE010000153.1 GCA_945897395.1 Chryseobacterium gleum
TTTGAATTGTTCAATGAATCTCTCTTATCTAGAGGGATTTGAAACACATTCATCATTTCGTTTTTCTCGTCTTCATTCATTTCGGATTTAAAACCTTGCGCAAGCGTTTTGAAAACGAGGTTGTTCCAAATAGCGTTGTTCGAAGCCCATTCAACTTCATCTATATACTGCGCATGCTCGGAAATTAAAACGATAGCGTGCAATACTTCTGGAAGATAGTCGGTAGGAAATTCATCGAAGCTTCGGAATTCATATCCGCTTTGATATAATTTTTCTCTGTTGAAATCGAGTCCAACATCGGAAAGCAATTCATAACTCAGTTCAGATTCTATGCGGTCTCTCCACCAAATGTTTTCTTCTTTTTTGAATGTCAAGAGTTTTCGAAACTCATCAACAGGGTAAGTGAGGACTTTGCCTTTTGGCATTGACTTGTGGTAGATGCCAACGCCAGTATATCTCGACATTGCATTGCGCATAGAGCCTCCTGCAAACTTTTCCTCCATTCCGAACTTCTCGCTGATAACCGACATAATATCAGGGCTTCCGAGTGTTGCAATGAACAGGGGTTCGAACCACTGCAACAAATAAATGGCTTTTTGGTGAGCAAGGTCGAATGCTGCGTAATCAATAATTCGACTGTCTTCAGTTAATGTGGGAAGGGTAATGTGAAAATGAAATGTGCCGTTGTTGAAGAGCACCAGGTTTCTTTGATTCGACATGAACATGTTTATGCCGATGTTGTATTCTGGATAAGTTAAATTTCCTGGAAGAATTTTTGCCTCGTTTAATTTTTCAAGAAAAAGTTTTTTCGTTGCTTTTAATTCATTGAATGATTCTTGAATCGTCCTATTCTCGTAGTATTTCGTAACGAATTCAATGGTGTCTCCGTCGAAAATAATAGATCCCATGGGATTGTTCTTTTGAGTGAGCATACTTTGAATTTGATGCGGTTGTTTTTCGAGGAATAATTCAATAATAGATTTTCCTGAATAATCGGGATTGTCTTTGAGTGGGGGTGCCGATTGTATAGTCTTATGTTGAAAATGAACGTCGAGTTTTTCTAGGGAATGACTGTTCATCATTTGGCTAACGAGGTAGTTCTTTCCAGAGTTAAAGGCAAGTGATAAGACCTTTTCCAAAGAGCCTTTTTTGTAACATTTTAGATAGTTAAGACTATAACGCTCACGCCCCATTTTTTCTTGAATGAATTGTCCCGAAACGACGAGCGATTTTTCGAATTGCAAGTATGTTTCGTTTTCTAACCCAATGCCCCAGAAATGTTTTTTGATTGGGTTATTTTTCATTCTTATTTGATCTTATTGCTAATTTAAAATTCTTGAATTTTCTGTTGAAAGGTGAAGAGAATTGTTCGTCCATTATTCGTGGTAGTATAACACGAATGACGAATAGCGACTGTGGTTCCACCAGTCTCTCCTTTTGCGTGCAAAATAGTTGTAGTTCAACTTCCCTGCTTGTGATTGCAAAGGGAATAGAACTTCTCCATTTTCACGAAACGCTTTTTTCTTTTCAGTTTCGGGAACAATTGGAACGATGTGTCCAGATAGCCCAATCGTTTTTCTCTTCGCGCATATCATTCCAATTCCACCTTCTTCAGTGACTCTTTTTTGAATTTCAGTGAGGCTTTCAATTTTCTTCCATCCAAAGCAATCGCCCCAAATCATAAACCAATCGTGAATCGCACTTGAATAAATTGGCTCCACTGTTTTATTGAAAATTGCCTTGACATCTTCACCATTCTGGAGTTTCTCAATTGATTTATCTGTCCACCACACTGTTGGAAGATAAACTTTTGCGAAATAACAATAATCATAAGAATAGACATTGCAATACGTATCCTCTGGAGTGCGCTGGTAGCGGAGACTATTCTTCACGTCTAGCTTTCTAATTATTCTATGAAGACTTCTTTTCTTTGATTCGACGCTTCTCGAATTTCGATGCGGAATAGTTTTATCTGACATCGGATGAAATTTCGCTCGCGTAGAGTCTAAACTAGACTGCGCACTGGGCAACAATTCGGCTGGTTTTATGACCTTGACCTTCGAGACAACTTCCACGTGAGAAACTTCATTGTCAGTTTCATTAACTTCTTTCATCAGGTTAGTTTTTGCGAAAATACAATAAATAGGGTAAGAGAAGTTAAGAAGAGGGAAGATAAGGTAAGAGAGGGGAAGAATGTTGCAGAGCAACTAATGTGAAAGCACGAATGTCTTCGACGAATGCCCTTTGGACGACCGTCTTTGACGTTTATTCAACAACGTAGTTCCAATTACGCAGTTTGAATTATGAAATAGGAATAACGAAGTTCCAATAACGAAGTAGGAATAAAATCTTCGATTTTTCAATAACAAAGTTCCTACTCTTCCATAAAACGCTTCGCTGCAGCAATGATATTCTTCGACTTCAATCCGTATTTCTCCATCAGTTGATCTGGCGTTCCGCTTTCGCCGAAGCTGTCGTTCACGCCAATGAATTCCATTAAAGAAGGCGCTTGTTTCGCTAATACTTGCGCAACCAAACTTCCTAAACCACCATTGATCATGTGTTCTTCGCATGTGATAACCTTTCCGGTTTTCATTGCGCTTCTAACAATAGTCTCTGTATCTAATGGCTTAATGGTATGAATGTTAATCAGGTCAACTGAAATCCCTTCAGCTTCTAATTCGCGCGCCGCTTCAACAGCTTCCCAAACAAGATGTCCGGTTGCAATAATGGTCACGTCGTTTCCTTCGTGAATGTGCCATGCTTTTCCAATTTCGAAAGTCTGATCAACAGCAGTGAAGTTCGTTACTTTCGGTCTTCCGAAACGTAAGTAAACAGGACCGTGATGATCAGCTATTGCTAGAGTAGCAGCTTTGGTTTGATTGTAATCGCAAGGATTAATAACGGTCATGCCCGGAAGCATGCTCATCATTCCAAGATCTTCTAAAATCTGATGCGTTGCACCGTCTTCACCTAAGGTAAGTCCGGCGTGAGAAGCACAGATCTTCACGTTCTTATCGCTGTATGCAATGCTTTGTCTAATCTGATCGTAAACTCTTCCGGTAGAAAAGTTCGCGAATGTTCCCGTAAACGGAATGTATCCACCAATGGTCATTCCAGCAGCAACACCCATCATGTTTGCTTCTGCAATTCCAACTTGAAAAAAGCGCTCAGGAAAATCTTTCTTGAAAGCATCCATTTTCAAAGAGCCAATTAAGTCGGCACACAACGCAACAACTTTAGGGTTTTTCTGACCTAATTCATGAAGTCCAGCACCGAAGCCAGAGCGAGTGTCGTTCGCGGTTGATAAATCGAATTCTAGCATGTCTCTTTTATTAATAGTCGCCTAAGGTTTCTTCTAACTGTCCCAATGCATTTGCCAACTGCTCATCATTCGGAGCAACGCCATGCCATTTGTGTGTGCCTTCCATGAAGTCAACACCTTTTCCCATGCTTGTGGTCATGAGAATCATAATTGGATAACCGTTTCCGGTTAGACTCTTCGCTTCTTCTATGGTAGCGTTTAATTGGTCTAAATCGTGTCCATTTGTTTCAAGCACTTTCCATCCGAAAGCTTCGAACTTCGCACGAAGATTTCCCAAAGACATAACAACTTCTGTTGGACCATCGATTTGCTGTCCGTTTAAATCAACAGTACTTATGATGTTGTCAATTTTGTGATGCGCGCAATACATAGCCGCTTCCCAAATTTGTCCTTCTTGTAATTCACCATCTCCGTGAAGGGTGAAAACAAGTTTCGGATCGTTGTTTAATTTTTTAGCTTGTGCCGCTCCAGCAGCTGCGCTCATGCCTTGACCAAGTGAACCGCTTGCGATACGAACGCCAGGAAGGCCGTCGTGCGTGGTAGGGTGTCCTTGAAGACGTGTGTTTATTTTTCTGAAGGTTGCTAATTCAGCAACGTCGAAGTATCCTGAACGTGCTAGCACAGAATAGAAAACGGGAGATATATGCCCATTGCTTAGGAAGAAGAGGTCTTCTCCTTCTCCGTTCATGTTCCAGCTTGTTGGATTAATTGTCATTTGTCGGAAATAAAGACTCACCAAGAAATCGGTGCAGCCTAAACTTCCTCCGGGGTGTCCGCTGTTAACAGCGTGGACCATTCGCACGATATCACGTCTCACTTGAGAGGCTATTCGCGAAAGTTCTTGATTAGAAACCATTGAAGAATTTTTTTGCGAAAGTAGTTTTTAATTTAGGTTGAAAAGGGATGTGTTTGTTCTTTGTGGAAAAGTGAACACTTGCCTTTATCTTTGCAGCCTAATTTAAAAATCATGGCGTTAAAGTGCGGTATTGTAGGTCTTCCAAATGTTGGGAAGTCAACGTTGTTTAATTGTTTGTCGAATGCGAAAGCTCAGGCAGCTAATTTCCCATTTTGCACCATTGAGCCAAATATTGGTACAATCACCGTTCCAGACGAACGCATGACAGATATTGCAGAGCTTATCAGTCCAGAACGCATAGTGCCGACAACCATTGAAATTGTGGATATTGCCGGATTAGTTAAAGGCGCTTCGAAAGGCGAAGGATTGGGAAATAAATTCTTAGCGAATATTCGCGAGACAGATGCGATCATTCACGTTTTGCGTTGTTTTGACGATCCGAATGTTGTCCACGTTGACGGTTCAGTGAATCCGCTTCGCGACAAAGAAATTATAGACATTGAATTACAGTTGAAAGATTTGGAAGCGGTTGATGCGCGTATTACGAAAGTGCAGCGTGCGGC
>CAMDFE010000154.1 GCA_945897395.1 Chryseobacterium gleum
AACAACGGAAATTCAACAGCGGCTTCGTATGTTTTTCAGGAAGATACTTTGGGTGGAATGGTAGCGACGAATATTCTAGGAATATTCGGGTATAGCGTTCCGCATTTTTTCAAGAATGAATTGAATGAATGGGAAGTGTTATTGGGAACAGAAACCGGACAAGTCAATCACTTCTCGAATGTATCAGGAAATCTTTTGGGCGACTTCACCTTGGATACAACAGACTTCGAAGGCATTAATGAAGGCGAACGTTGCGCGGTGTGGTTTGAAGACATTACTTCGGACGGCAAACGCGATTTGTTCATTGGACAAATAGGAGGAGGGCTGGGTTTTTATTCTAGCGATTCAATTATTGCAGTGAATGAAACGCTCTTCAACGACATTCAGATTTATCCGAATCCGGCTAGCACACAATTGACCATTGACGCTGGTTCGAATTGGAACATTGTTTCAGCTTTGGAGTTGCATGATTTAAGTGGAAGAAAGATTTGGGCCGAACGCGTGAACGCCCGAACCACGCTTGTTAATCTTTCCAATTTCTCGGAAGGGATTTATATTTTGAAATTGAACGGAACTGCCGTTCGGAAGAAGATTGTAGTTAGGAAGTGAACTGCTCAGTGAATTGCTTGGCTGTGCTGATGTGTAAAGGACAGTCTTTGAAGTCTTTCTTGTTGCGCGTAATCATGTGCGTGATTTTTCGATTTGATAATGCGCATTGAACTTGAACGGCATCCTCGTAATCTTCCATTTGACTGCTGAAGCCCGCAAGTATCATGCTTTTATTGGTGTCAAGAATTTCAATTTTTTCGATTAGACTAAGAATTATTTCTTTTGTTTTATCTGCCGAGACAATTTTTCGTAGATAATATTGAACGCAAAGTATCGTATAAGTTGATGTATATATTTTTACTAATTTTTTTTCTTGAAGAGAAAAAATAGGAAGTACTGGTTTCCCATGATAACCTCTATTTAAAAGAAAATCAAGGATGATATTAGTATCAAGAAAGATGTGCGTCATGCGTGTTTTTTTGCAATGTGTTCGTACATAATTTGTTTGTGTGATTTCCCTTTAAATTCTTCAGGTATGTCACTAGCTATGCCCAGAAGATAGGCCATTGGATGATCCTTGTACTTGTCAGGGTCTTCGTTCTTACACAGAATTCTTTCTAGCTGTTCGCTGACCAATTGCGACAGACTTTGTTGCGTTTCTTTTGCGTAAACCTTCGCTTCTTCGATGAGTTTCTTGTCCATGATTAAAGTTAATTTAGTCTGCATACGTGTATTTTTTACAAATGTACGTATGTTGTTTTTCCACAGCAAATTTCTAAAGGAATTTCTCGAATCCTTATGCCAAAATCATATAAATTATATGCTGTTTATTCGGAAAGAAGATTCCAAATCTTATAACTCTCTTCTGCTTGAATTTCCAGCATCGTGCGGCCGTTGCAGTATCGAGTACCACGTGAGATGCCTTCTTGAAGGAAGGCAGTCGTTTCTGGATTGTAGATTAAGTCGTACAACACATGCTGATCGGTAAGACACGAATAATCCAAGTCTGGCTTTTCTTCGTTGTGGGGGAACTGCCCGACTGGAGTGGTGTTCACAATGAGCTTGCACTTCGAGAGCAATAAGGGTGTTACTTGCTCATAAGAACAGGTCTGATCGTTTTGCGGATTTCGACTTACAAAAAAATAACGTATGCCTAATTCCTTCAACACGTAAGCCACCGCTAGCGATGCTCCTCCAGTGCCCAATATGAGCGCAGTTTCCACTCTGTTTTCAATAAGAGGAAGCAGCGTTCGTTTAAATCCGATATAATCGGTGTTGTGACCAATCCAACGCCCTTCAATAATTTCAACACAATTCACTGCGCCAATCGCTTTCGCTTCCGGCGTTAGTGCATCGAGGTGCTGAATGATTTCTTGTTTGTATGGAATGGTTACATTGAATCCGGTTAATCCACGAAATTCCTGACAACCACGAATGTTATCAATTGACTCAAGTTCGATATTCAAATATTGTGGAAGGTCCTTCGGAAGGTTCTGCGAAAGGTTCTGCGAAAGGTGCTTCGCAAGGGAAGACGCAAATTTTGATGCAAAATATGTTTGCGAAAAAGAATGCTTCAACGACTTGCCGAGCAGCCCAAACGTTCTCATGCTTTCGAACCGAATTTGCTTTTCAAGTAAGCAAAGACCATTGGAGCAAGAGAGATCAAAATGATCAGAATGACAACCGATTCGAAGTGCTTCTGAACGAATTCAATTTGCCCGAGGAAGTAACCTGCGAGCGACATACTTACAATCCAAAGAGCTCCACCGAAAATATCGTAAGGAAGGAATTTCTTGCGGTAATCCATTTTTCCAATCCCCGCAACAAACGGAGTGATGGTGCGAACAATCGGAACGAAGCGCGCCATAATAATGGCTTTCGTTCCGTGCTTCATGAAGAATTCTTCAGTTTTGGTTAAATGCTTTTCAGCAATGAGCGGCTTTCCGCGAAATTTCATTTCTACGATTTTCGATCCGAAAAGTCTTCCAATGAAATAATTGCATTGATCTCCAAGAATAGCCGCAATTATTAACGATACAATTAAAATGGAAAGACTCAAATTGTTTTCACCCGCGCACATGGCGCCCGCCGCGAACAACAACGAATCTCCAGGAAGGAAGGGCATAACCACCAATCCGGTTTCAACAAAAATGATGAGAAATAAAATGGCGTAAAACCAGATGCCATACTCATTCAATAAAAGCGGAAGCTCTTCATTCAAATGCAGAACGAAGTGCAAAAAAGATTGTATCATTTCCATATTAAAGCGAACACTTGATTTCTGGTGCGCATTGTTCTGCGTACCCTTGAACACCTCCAGAAAGGCTGTATATAGCGTCTCCTGGGAATTTCTTTTCGATCATATACACCAAGGCGTCTGATCGTTTCCCACTGTTGCAGTGGAAGACGATTGGATTCTCTTTCGGAAGGGAAGGGTAGTGTTCAATTACGTGCTCCATGGGAATGTGCATTCCGCCGAGTGTGCATATGGCCACTTCATATTCTTCACGAATGTCTACCAACAGGTATGGTCTGTTTTCGTTTTTCCAATTGAGTAGTTCTTCAGGCTGCAGGTGTTGCATATCATCCTTTCATTTTAGAAACTATCTCTTCGGGAAGGTAATCGAAGAAGGTATCGCCACGAAGACCCATGCGCAAGCACTCCAATGGAATGGTTTCGTTTTCTGCAATGTTTCCAAGGTTTACATTCGAGCCGCAGTGCTTAATGAAATAAACTTGCTGAGGTTTTTTCGGTGCTTCCCAGATAATATCGTTTCCGTTGATCTTACTTAAGATTTTATTGATAAGCATCACGTGCGCTTGTCCGCTCGGACGATAGATTCCAACGTTCCCGCTTTCGCGTGCTTCAGCAATCACTTTCCATGAACCAGCGTCCAATTCAGCTTGCATCATTTTAATCCACTTAGCTGGACTAATTAAAATGCCTTCTTCCTTCGATCCAACTTCTGAAAGGACTTGGTAGTTTTTCGCGTACTCCGCGATAAGCGCACATTTCTTTTTGTGATCCAAAGCCATGCTACCGTCAGAAACTTCAACCATTTCAATTCCAAGACTGTCGATGTATTTGCGGTACTTGTCAAGCTCTCCGCGCACATAGCACGCTTCGAATAGCGTTCCACCGAGGTACACTTTAATTTTCGCGTCGTGATACAACTTCACTTTTTCTTTCACTTGGGTTGAAAACACAGAGGTTCCAAAACCAAGTTTCACCATATCGATATATTCAGAACTGCTCGAGACCATTTCTTCGGCTTGACGAAGAGAGATTCCTTTGTCCATAACCATCGTAAGTCCGAACTGACGTTCTTTCTTTTCGCGGCTAGGCATGTGGCTTAGTTGAATGTTCATAGTTTCTAATTTTGTGCGAATATCGGCTAAATTAACTTAGTGTGAAAATTACACTAACCCTAGGTCGCTTTTGAGTTGAATGTAAAACGGTAATTGAAGAATTTTCGGATAGTACTCTTCCAACTCAGAGAGTTGTGCGCTTTCATTTTGCATAAGGTAGTGCAGAAGTTCTTGCGCGTCTTGAATTTTTCCTAATTCGACTAAGTAAACCGCTCTTCGGTAACCTATATCCGGATTAGACAAATGCACCAATGTGGCTTCTAGCATGATCTCCAAAGCCTTTTCACTGTTTCCTTGTTTGAAGAAAGTATCGGCAAGTGCCATCCACGTCTCTTCGTTTTCCGGAAACTCTTTCACTAGCTTTTCACCCAGCGAAATAGACTCAGTGAATTTTTCCATCTTCACCAAAACTTCCATTTTGTAAATGGCGTAGTCAGGATTCTTAGACTCTAAGTCAATGGCCTTGTCCAAGAAAGGAATGGCTTCCGCCAGTTTTCCTTGCAAGTCCATAACCACACCAATTCCCAAATAGGCATCGGCCCAATATTCATCGGTTTCAATACTCTTGTGGTAGTAGAATAGTGCTTTGTCGTAGTCGTTCAACTTCTCGAAACACTCTCCAACGTGACAGAAAATAGGAGCCTGAGGAGGCTCGTGGACATAAGACTCTTCAAGCACTTCAAGCGCTTCAGAATATTTTTCTAATTTGAAAAGTGCA
>CAMDFE010000155.1 GCA_945897395.1 Chryseobacterium gleum
AGAATATTCCTATGTCCTTGCGTGCATGAAATTCCGCTGTCCCAGCGCGCGCCTTGAATGGCGAAAGTGTTCTCTAATTCTGCATTGTCAATGGCTATTATGGCCATGTTGGAAGGGGTTAGGCCGAGCGAGTATAGTCCTTCACCGTAGTTCCCTTTGAATTTAAAAGTGTTGTTTTGAATGGTGGTAGAATCGGCTACATCGAGCGTTCGCCCTGTGGTTTTCCACAAGCGAACCGCTGTTCCGTTCGGATAAGTTGCTGTTCCAGAAATAACGTGAGATTGCGCAAAAGCCGCAACGCTGCAAAGAAGGATCGAAAGGGCGAATAATGTTTTTCTCATCGTGAAATTTCTAAAACAAAAATAACACCAACTTTAATAGCTTTGTTCGGATATGCGCGATTCTATTCTTTTAAAGTACGATGTGGCCACTGAAGAGGAGCTGGAAGAGTTCCTGTACAACGCCGCTTTTGAAGAGGCGAAGCTCTTTCGTTCGCGCATGGGGGTGCGTTTGCTGCGCCGGAAGCATCTGAAGAAAATTGAAGAATGGTCATCCGATATTACGCTCGGATCGAATGTGGAAGAGGTTAAGTTGTCTCAGGCGATGTTGATTGAAGGAACATCGTGGTTAGAGAATCTGCGTGCTTTGGA
Organism: Chryseobacterium gleum; assembly: GCA_945897395.1. Taxonomy (GTDB): domain Bacteria; phylum Bacteroidota; class Bacteroidia; order Flavobacteriales_D; family Sanyastnellaceae; genus CAIZGX01. The sequence continues at coordinate 651 of CAMDFE010000155.1, forward strand.
AGCGGCGATTAGTCTTGGATTCAGACAGGTCTTTCAGGCGAGCGGTGTGTATGAGATGCATTATGCGTTGGAAGGGTTGGAGCGAGCCGTGACCACTTGGGAAGATTTCTTATTGAAGTCAGATTTGGAGTTGTTGGAAGAACCGGTTCACTCGAAAGAAGAGTTGCAAACGGCTGAAGCTATTCAATTTTTGTTGAAGGGGGAAGAAGCGAAGGCCTTGTCTTTGTTGCGAAAGGAGAAGACGCGACTAAGCGCCTTCATTAAATAATTACGAATTGAAAACCTTTTCGAAATAAGATTGTTGGAAGAGTATGAAAATGTCTGATGTCCGAATTTCCTGGCTTTCCATCGCATTCATTGCGTTGGGAACCATGACTTCCATATACTTGATTTCACAATTGAAATTCGATTATGATTTCGAAGACTTTTTCCCGAAAAATGATCCTGAAACTGAATATTTTTTAGAGTTCCGAAAGTCATTCGAAACAGACAACGACTTCTTCATTGTAGCGCTTGAAAACGAAGGGAGCATTTTCGATTCTACTTTTCTTTCTCACGTCGATTCGTTAACGAAAAAACTACAAGCCATTCCAAATGTGGAAGAATGTGTAGGTCCGACATCGCTCATGACCTATGCCGTAGACCCCTTGTTTGGCGGGGTATTCGAAACGCCCTTGCTTTCTGCGAATTCAACTCAATCATTCAAACAAGATTCCGTTACCATTTGGAATTCACCTTCATACGTTGGCGTCTTCTTCGGAACGAACGGAAAGTCAGTGGCCATTAACATGAAGCACAAGCAAATGTTGAGCAAAGAAAAGTGCGACGAACTTTCGAAGAACATTCAAGACGAAGTCAATAAATTTCAATTTAAAAAGTCGCACGTCATTGGACGTGCGCTCGGTCAGACGTTGTATGTCGAGCTCATGATTAAAGAGTTGGCGCTCTTTATTTCAATCAGTTTAGTCTTAACCACCATCTTCTTGTTCATCGCTTTCCGAAGCGGATGGGGAATTATCATTCCGACAACCGTTGTGTTACTGAGCATTATCTGGACGCTCGGATTCTTAAAGATCATGGGCAAAGATTTGGACCTGATGTTAACGGTCTTGCCTACCATTCTCTTCGTCGTCGGAATGAGCGACTCGGTGCACGTTCTCACGAAGTACATGCAAGAACTTCGGAAGGGAAAAGAGAAAATTGAAGCCATTCGATATGCCTTTAAGAGCATTCGCCTCGCTACTTTTTTGACTGCGTTAACTACGGCTATCGGATTTTTCACCTTAGTTTTTTCGAACATTCAACCGATATCTGATTTTGGAATTTACACAGCAGTTGGAGTTCTTCTCGCATACGGACTTACATACACGCTGCTTCCAGCCATTTTGATTTTGGGTAAGCCGAAGCGCATGAACGATTTCGCAATGTCAGATGATTTTTGGACATCGAAATTACACAATGCTTTTATGTGGGTGCTTCGCAAAAGAAAATCTATATGGATAAGCGGAATTGTTGTTCTCGGATTAAGCGCTTGGGGAATTTCAACCATTGTGGTAGACAACAAGATGTTGGAAGACTTGAAAGACGAGCATGTCTTGAAGCAAGAGTTTTCATACATGGAAAAGGAATTCGCGGGATGTCGTCCATTCGAATTGGGCATTGTTATGCCGAACGATTCTGCTATTCAATCTATCAAAGTACTGAATCAGCTCGATACCCTTGAATCTTATTTGCGCAATGAATACGGAGTAGGAGCCATGCTCGGATATGCGCAATTGGTAAAGGAAGCGAACAAGACATTGAATTTCGGAATGGAAGATTATTATGTCATTCCAGACAGTCTGAAAGAGATTAGAGCCATTGAAGAATTGTTGCAACAAGGGCCTATTGCTCGCGCTACCGCAATGGCTTACAACGATAGCACAAGAACCCTTCGCATTAGCGGAAAGGTTGGAGATATTGGAAGATTGCATTTCGATTCCTGCAATCAAAAATTAATTGCGTTCATGGATCAGAACTGTCCCGATTTATCGAATCGAAAAATCACTGGAACGGCTCATTTGATCGACGTGAACAACCGCAGCTTAATCGAGAACACCGTTTGGGATTTGCTCATCAGTGTCTTGGTTATTGGAATCATCATGGGCATCGTCTACAAGTCGTGGCGCATGATACCGTTGACTATTCTTCCGAATTTATTTCCGCTTTTGATTGTTGCGGGAATCATGGGATTCACGGGCATTCCGTTGAAGGTGAGTACGAGCATTATTTTCAACATCGCCTTCGGAATCGCGGTAGATGATACGATCCATTTCTTAGCTCGCGTCCGCAGTTTGTTGGGTGAAGGATTAAGTGTGAACTACGCCGTTAAACGCACCTTCCTCACAACAGGAAAGGCCATGATTGTCACCACACTCATTCTCAGCGGCGGCTTCCTAACTCTCATCTTCAGCGACTTCTTAGGAACGCATTACATTGGCTTGTTGGTGAGTCTCACGCTCTTCATAGCCTTGTTTGCCGAGTTGTTGTTTTCTCCTTTGATTGTGATGTTCTTCTTTAAAAAAGTTAAAAGAAGTTAAGAGAAGTTAAGAGAGGGGAAGATTAATCGGGTCGAAATATCTTTCGACCCCAGGTAAGAGAAGTTAAGAAAGGTTAAAATAGGTGAAGAAAATACTCATTCTGTTTCTCTTTCTTGAAGAATAGAATCAGAATGAGTAAGACAATGGGAATGAGTGGAATTAAAACAGGATGTTCACTTCCAATCTCGCGCCGAAACCAAGTTCAACTATTTTTTGAAGTGTTGAAATTCGAGCTTCTTTGAGATCGTTCTCGATTTTAGAAATGTAAGATTTCGTGGTTCCAACTTTAAAGGCCAGTTCTTCTTGGGTCATTCCTAATTGTTGTCTTGTTTGCTGAATGAGAACACCTGATTTGAATAACTCATAGCCAGCATCAAGGTCATCACGTTTTTTTGTTCCTTTTTTACCAAAGTGTTTGTCCTTGATTTCACTTAGGGTTTGTGTGTTTTTCTTTTTCATCTTCGATATGAATTATTAACCTCAAAATTAATGAAGTTTCACTTTAGTGCAACATTTTTTTTAATGTTGTTTTTTGTTCAAGCAAAATTCATCCAAGTATTTTAGATTGACACCAACTTTTATATGCAGGTTATATGCACTTTATGCCTACGGCGAATGTCTGCGACGAATGCCTTCAACGAATTCCTCCGGCTAATGTCTTCGACTTTTAGATGATAACAACTCCGTTCCAATTACGCAGTAGGAATAAAATCTCCGATTTTCCAATTACGTAGTATGAATAAAATCTTCGATTTTCCAATTATGTAATAGGAATAAAACTGTAAGTTTTCTAATAACGAAGTTCCAAAGGTGATAATAGTATCAATCCCCCTTCACAACAGAAATCGAACGCCCAAGATTGTCTCTTAACAGATAAACGCCAGTATTTAAATGGCCCAAGTCAAGAACAACGGAGCTACCAAAAACGTTTTGAGAAACAATCTTTCTGCTGCATAAATCGAATAGTTCAAAATACTCTCGCGAACCATCCCAAGAAACGAACAGACGATCTGTAAACGGATTGGGATATGCTTTGGTCGTTACCGAGAGCTCATCCACACTTGTTGAAACCGCAATCAGTGGCTTACACAATGTGGCTATACAACCGTTAGATGCTGTGGCTTCAAGGCACACTTGATAAACGCCTGATGCAACAAACGTGTGATTGATGGTAACACCGCTTCCCAAGCCGCCATCACCGAAATTCCATTGCCAGTCAATGAACCCTGAACTACTGCAACCAAAAGAATACTCCAAGTTATTTCCTGTGGCAGTAGAAATGAAATCAACAGAAGGAACAGGCAACACGGTAAAGTTCACTCCGAAATCAGCACTAACGAAATTGGGATTGCTCGAGCGAATTCTCATTCTGTA
>CAMDFE010000156.1 GCA_945897395.1 Chryseobacterium gleum
TTGTGAAAAGGCAGGATTGCCGCTTTTTCCCGGATGAAGTCCAGCAGCGAAGCGAGGCATGATCATGAGTAAAATGAACATGAGCACGAAAGCGAAAATATTGAATACAGCACAGATGCGTGCGCGTTTGTCTTCATCGTCGATGGAAGCACGCAAGATGAAGTATCCTGAATACACCAAGAAGACTACCAATGCGCCGTTAAGCTGCGGATCATTCGTCCACCAATCTCCCCACGTGTAACGCGCCCACAGCGAACCCGTCAAAAGTCCGAGAACGCAGAAAAGCACACCCACTTCATTCAATAACGTTGAACGCATATCGAACTTCAACATCTTCTCCAATCGGTTTGAAGATTCCTTCAAATTCAACAATTTCAAACTGTTCGAGAAAGAAAGTATCATAATGAAGAACATCGTGAACCACATAGGCACGTGCCACATGAGGTTGCGAATGGTTTCATTCAAGATGGGTAAATTCGGAAAACCGAAACCTGAATATTTCTCTAGCTTAGTATTTTTCACCCAAGATGAATCGGTTGCGGCAGTGTCTAAAACAATATTTCCGATTGAGCAAGCCTGATTCAAGATTAGCTCACCATCTATGCTGTTGTAAGCTTTGAAGAGTATAGCGTTGGAGGGAAGAGTGTCTGGTAGATCAAGCGTTATCGCTATTTTTCCATTGTCACTGGGCTGAACATCACCTTGAAAATAGTATTCTCCCACACGAATTCCGGCAGTGGTTTGAGCGTCTTTGAAATGCGTGTAATGTCCTGCAAGCTCTATTCGGTTATAGCCAGATCTCAGTTGAGTCGTATCAGCAACCACCAACGCGGGATCCAATGCTTGATACAACGAAAATGTACAGGCGTACAACAGAGAAATACTTCCTAAAATTTTATACCAATGCTTCATTCAAGAATGGAATTGTTCACGTGCGAAATTAAGCACGAAAGAGGGGAAACAAATAAAAAAAAAGGTGCGAATTATCAAGACTTCCAAAAGAAAGGAACCAAGAATAACGACATAATTGTAGTGGTGAGAAACAACCCCGCAAGAAGCATCATTCCGAAGGAAGCGACTTGCCACGAGGCGCCATCAAGAATGTTTACTGTTACAGATGTTAGGCTGAAGAGGAATGGCATAAGGACAGGAAAACCGAGCACAACGGTAAGCGAGGCCGAGCCGTTTGCTTTGAATGAAAGTGCAGAAAGAAATGTTAAGGCGGTGCCTAATCCGATACTTCCAAGAGAAACAGCCAGCAGAAGCAATCCCATAGATGTTCTCGACCAAATGTCAGATCCGAAAAAGAGAGAGAAAAGTAAGATTGAAAGAAGATTCAAGACTAAGATTAAAAGTGCGTAATACGCTGCCTTGGCTATCCAAACTTGTCGCGGAGAAGCGAGGGTGTATAAGAGTTTGTCGGTTCCGTTTTGTTCTTGTTGAAACGATTTCTGCATGGCGTTGAATGCTGCGAAGAGTCCGACTATCCAGAACAGCGCTGCAAGGACTCTTGAATCGTCTATCTTTTCGAGAGAAAGGTAACAAGTGAAAACCGTTGAAAGCACAAAGAGTAAGATGCCGAAAAGCAATTGCTTTTTACGCATATCGAGTTGAAACTCTTTTTTGAAAAGTATATAAACGGCTTTCACGTTGCGAAGATAAGAGCAACGAAGTAAATGCGGTTTAGAAGGTTCGAAAAGAACTGCGAGGCACAATGTAATCTCCGTTCGGCTTGCGAATCATTTGATAGAATTCCTTGCACAAGAAATTTAAGTTTCTACGAACGGGTCTGTTCTTTAAATGACATTCCCATACTTCCATCGCTGTTTGCTTGGTGTTCTCCCAAGCGTAAGTGTTTAATCCTTGTGGTTGAAGAAAGGATTCGATGTACATTTTAACGTCTTGAATTTGTGTTAGGTTTTGCATTGTCTTTGAATTTTCTTCAAAGCACACCCGTCACATTGTAATGGATTTACGAGGTGAAAATTATTTGTAATTTTTCATCGCGAGATCTAGGCGACGTAAAATTTCTTTTCTAAGTGAAGTGGGTTTCAACACCTCGACTTCATTTCCGTAACTGAGAATGAAATTGTACAGCTCTTGACACGGGTGCAATTCAAACTGAAAATCAGTTCCGGCTTTCGATTCTTTTATTTTCTTTTGTGAAGAATGAAGGGGTTGCGTTTCTACCAACTTAGCAGCAACAGTTGAAAATCGAAGCTCAATTTTTTCAGGATTTCCTATACTTTCAGAAATGCCCATGCTGTATTTGAAAAACGTTTCCGGAGAAAATCCTTTCGGTACGGTGAATTTCGTTTTGCTTGATTCAATAGATACAATGCGCTCCAATCCGAATGTCAAAATCTTTTCGCGTTCTGGCACAAATGCAACAAGGTACCAGCGATTCAAATACTCTTTCAACAGCAACGGATGAATCGTGTATTGCTTCACTTCATTCTCTTTGAAACTTTGATAAAACAACGTGCAGACTGTTTTTGATTTTGCAGCTTCAAGCAAAGGACCAAGAAATTCGTTTCCTTGACTCACAGTGCTTGTTTCAAATTGAATTAACGCTTTGTGTTTCTCTTCCTCAATAGATGAATTCAAATTAACGCGTTGAATGATTTTATCAACGGCACTTTCGTATTGAGAAAGAAGAGGAACATGTCTAAACTGATTCAAGATAGCAGCAGCGAAGCGAATGGCTTCAATGTCTTCGTCGACAAGATTTAATTCGTTGATCGAATAATTTTCTTCGGTGTAGAAATAACCTTTGTGGGTTCTGTTGTATTCGATAGGGGCGTAATAGCCCAACTCACTTTCGTTCTTCATGGCCCATATGTCTTTGTCTATGGTGCTCAATGAAATCTGATCGGCTCCAGAGCCGTACAACGCATCTGCACAAGCCTCACGCAAATCTTCTCTACTGGGGAAGGATTTCCCTTTGTTCGTTAAACAACGATCAATTATTCGGTAGCGAAGAAGTGCGTATTTATTGGCCGGCATTTTTTAATTAGAATGGCAAATCGTCTCCGTCTGCGTCGTTGTTCGATGGATTGTCGTTCATCATTGGAGCAGGAGCTGGCGCAGCTGAGTTACCCATTGTTGAAGGATTGCTCGCAGAAGTGTTTCCTGCAGCAGCAATTTCCATTGTCCACATATCCAATGAAACGAAGTGTCTTCCGTTGTATTCTCTTCCGCGAAGGTTGAATTTCACTTTTACGACATCGTTTTCCTTGAAATTTTTCAAGACATCAATTTTTTCTTTTGCTGCTTGAACAAGGACTTCTTGCGGGTAACGCTCATCTGTGCGAACCACAAATTCTTGAATGCTGAATCCGCTAGGGAATGATTTTGTTTCGTAGAACTTAACTAAAGTTCCGGTTAATTCTAATGACATAATTCTGATTGTTTAGTAGGTACGAATATCGGAATTCTTGTTAGGATTCGAAAGCAATTGTTATGAACAATTCACCTTCGGTGATGACACAACACGTTGTTATGACAATCTACGATTGATGACCGCTTTGCGGATGACACAACACGTTGTGATGACAATCTACGATTGATGACCGCTTTGCGGATGACACCTATGGTGAATTGACTGCTATGCAGATTGCATCTGCTTTTTCTCGCGGAAGAGAACTACAAACAAGATAAGTACAACGAGCGAATAGCCGGCGAAGCAAAGCCACGTGCTGTGCCAATCGATTTGTGCGATTTGATTACCGTTTTCGCCAGGGATGTAAGTTGTGAAATATTTTTCCATCACCCATCCACTTGCGCGACTTCCGAAAACAGCACCCACACCGTTTACCATCATGGTGAATAAGCCCTGTGCGCTTGCACGAATGCTGGGCTCAACACTTTTTTCAATGAACAATGAACCTGAGATATTAAAGAAATCGAAGGCCATTCCGTAGATAATACACGACAACACAATCATCCACAATCCACCAGCAGGATCTCCAAAGGCGAAGAGCCCAAAGCGAAGAACCCACGCCACCATGCTAATAATCATGATTTGCTTAATTCCGAATCTTCTCATAAAAAAAGGAATGGCAAGAATGAAAAGGGTTTCAGAAATCTGTGCAATACTTGAGATGATTGCCGGATATTGAACAGCTAAGGGCTTCGGGTCAGAATAAAGACTGTCGAAACTATGCAAGAAAACATCTCCGTATGCATTGGTCAATTGCAATGCTGCTCCTAACAACATGGCGAACAAAAAGAAAATCGCATAGCGATAATTTTTAAACATTGAAAAGGCATGCAAACCAAAAGCTTGCAAGTATCCTTTGCTTTCCATGTTCTTTCCTAAAGGCGGACAAGCCGGCAAGGTGAAAGAATAAATACCAAGAATCAAAGATGCAATTCCACCTAAATAAAATTGAAATTCATGGGTTTCATTTCCAGTTAAACTTACGGTCCACAAGGCAACAATAAATCCAACGGTACCCCAAACTCGAATAGGAGGGAAGGCTTTCACCACATCTATTCCTGGCTCTCGAGATAAAATGGCATAGGCGACGGTGTTAGAAAGCGAGATGGTTGGCATATAGAATATCATGGTCAATAATATTCTCCAAAACATTTC
>CAMDFE010000157.1 GCA_945897395.1 Chryseobacterium gleum
CTTGCTCCCATCACGTTGGTCGGATTCACAGCCTTGTCGGTGCTTATCATAACAAAACGTTCTGCTCCAAATTCTGTAGCTATTTCTATCACCTTCATTGAACCGAACACGTTCGTCGCTATAGCTTCTGCTGGGTTATTTTCCATCAAAGGCACATGCTTATAAGCGGCAGCATGAAAAACTATTTTAGGTTGAAACGCTTCGAACATGCGTCGCATGCGCAATTCGTTGCGCACGTCGCCAATGACCATTTCTAACTTTCCTTCATCTATGAATTTCGACAATTCATTTCCCAATAAAAACATGGGCGTCTCTGCAACGTCACATGCAATGACTTTCGCTGGATTCAACAACAAACATTGACGAACCAATTCGCTACCAATACTTCCGGCAGCGCCTGTAACAAGCACCACTTTGTTTTGAATAATGTCTTTCACCTCGTTCGAACTCATTTGAATCACGTCTCTTCCAAGAAGATCTTCAAACTTCACTTCACGCAATTGCTTTGCGCTCAATTCGCCATTGATCCAGTTGTTCGCATGGGGAAGATGCTTCAAAGCAACCTTGTACTTCAATGCTAAATCTACTAATTGTCGCTTACGTGCAATTGCTATTTCTGGAACGGCGATAATCAATTCTTCAATTGGATTCGTCGCTAAAAAATCGTCGAGTTTCTTTGAACTTAAAATATCAACGCCTTCCAATTTCTTTCCAACCTTTTGTTGGTTGTCGTCAAAGAAAGCCACTACTTCAAGTGCCGAGTTCCTATCTCGATCTAGCGTTCTTTTCAACAGCAATCCGCCTTCACCTGCACCGAACACGACCACTTTCGTTCTACTTCCTTTCGGTGTTTTCAATTCCATATAAAGGAATTTTATAGAAAGTCGAAAGAACACGAGTAAAGCAGCACTCACTAAAAATTCAAGAATGATGATTGATAGCGGAACGAGATACGCTCCGTTTATTCCTTTGCGTACAAAATTCAAAATCACGAAAGCAATGCTTCCTTGCAGCAAAACAAATCCAAGACGTATGGCGTCTTGAGTGCTTGTAAAGCGAATGATACCTGAGTACGATTTCCCGACATAGAACGACACTGCTCTCACCACAAAATAAAATGGAGCGAAGAGCAGCAATAGATCCAGCTCATTTTTCGGAATAGCAAATTCGAATCGAATAAGATAGGCCGCAATGAATGCAAATACACATAAAGCAAGGTCTATCGAGAAGATAAGCCAGCGCGGTGTGATCTGCTTTGGAAATACTAATTTCATGTGTTTGAATTATACAGCTTCAACAACAACAGCACTTGCGCCACCGCCACCGTTGCAAATACCAGCGCCACCTAGTTTTTGATTGCGATTTTTTAATGCGTGAACCAACGAAACAACAATACGTGCGCCGCTGCATCCAAGTGGGTGTCCTAAAGAAACCGCACCGCCGTTCACGTTCACCTTCGATGGATCTAAATTCATTTTTTGAATGTTCACAATACCCACTACACTGAAAGCTTCGTTCAATTCAATTAAATCTAAGTCTTCTACTTTCACACCTGCTTTTGCAGCTGCCTTTGGCAAAGCCAAAGAAGGCGTTGTAGTGAACCATTCTGGCGCTTGCTCTGCATCTGCATAACCTGTAAGTTTTGCTAATGGAGTAAGTCCAAGCGCTTCCATTTTCTCTCTGCTCATTAAAATCAAAGCAGCAGCACCATCGTTCATGGTTGAAGCGTTCGCTGCGGTTACAGTTCCGTCTTTCGCGAATACCGGACGAAGTCCTGGGATTTTTTCGAAACTTACATTTTTGTATTCTTCGTCTTCAGAGAAGAGAACAACATCGCCTTTTCTTCCAACCACTTCAACCGGAACAATTTCATTTGCGTATTGTCCAGATGCCCAAGCAGCGGCAGAACGTTTGTAAGATTCTATTGCGAATTCGTCTTGTGCCTCGCGAGAGATGTTGCACTCTTTTGCGCAAAGCTCTGCCGCATTTCCCATTGGGTAATTGTGATACACATCTGTCAATCCGTCTTTCGCCAAACCGTCGACCATGGTCACGTTACCGTATTTATTTCCCCAACGTAAATTCTCTGAATAGAAAGGAACTCTGCTCATGCTTTCCATACCCCCTGCTACCACCACATCTGCATCTCCGCACTGAATACTTTGTGCAGCCATCATGATTGCCTTCATTCCTGAAGCACATACTTTATTCACAGTGGTGCATTGCACGCTATCTGAGAGCCCCGCGAATTTCGCAGCCTGACGCGCAGGTGCTTGTCCAAGGTTAGCCTGAAGAACAGAACCCATGATTACTTCTTGAACTTCTTCCGGGTTCAAGTTAATTTTGCTCAGTGCTCCTTTTATTGCGGTAGCACCCAATTGTGTAGCTGAAACGCTAGCCAGTGATCCGCCGAAACTTCCCATTGGAGTGCGCACGGCTGAAACGATAAATACCTCTTTGTTCATTGCAAAAGTGATTAGGCCGCAAAGGTACGAAGTCTGCTATGAATTTGGCACGATAATCAGGATGGTCGTTGTTGAAAATATCCGCCTTTTTCGATGTGTTCAGAAAATGATTCGTCGAAAAAATGCGTTAACCTTGTAATGGAACTAGACCTGCAACGATGAAGAAAATACTTTTCCTGTTATTTGCCATACTTATAAGCCTTGATGTATCTGCACAGAAGGGAGAAAAACTTCCGGAAGAAGATGAGAAAATGTTAAGTTATTTAACAGACATTTTCGAAGACCAGCGTAAGGATTATGGTAAAGAACAAATAGAAAAGAAGCTGGCCAAGATGTGGTTGGAAGGGAATGTATACACTGAGGCGCAGAAAAAACAATTCCGTGAAACGTTGACCTTGTTCATCGATAACAAGTCTAAAATTTTCCCAGATTACGACAATTACATACAAGCATTCATGTATTTCCAAAATTCCGGAAAAAGCGAATCGGAATTGAAGGGATGGAACGACATCGTTATTCGTATTTATTCCGACAAGAAAATAAAAAAATACGGCGCTGAGTTTGTTGAAACGAGCTTTGGGCTTTTCCGAGATTTAACCTTTTATAAAAACGAATCGCTTCAATGGAAGACCAACAACAACACCTATCGTTTTGTATTTGATTCTTTGCCTCACGTCGCTTTTGATGAAATGAATTTAAAGTGCCTGAGCCGAGGAGATAGTTCTGTTGTTTACAAAACATCTGGAATCTACTTTCCAACACTTGAAAAATTCTATGGCAATGAGGGAAGAGTTACGTGGCAGCGTGCTGGGTATGATCCTGAAAAAACCTATGCTTCGTTTAATAGCTATAACATTCGAATCAAAGAATCTCGCTACATCATAGACAGCGTTATGTTCTATAATGAATTTTTCGATATGCCTTTGGCTGGAAAGCTCACAGAAAAAATCATTGGAAACAGATCTTCAGAAACAGCCTCTTATCCAATGTTCGAATCATATTACCAGCGCTTGGAAATTAAGAATATAGTTCCGAATGTCGATTACGAAGGTGGTTTCACCATGTCAGGAAAAAAGTTGGAGGGAACAGGAACACAAGAAACTCCGGCAAGTTTAATTTTTTACCGAGAGAAGAAAGCCTTCGTCATTGCACAAAGTTTGTTGTTTGAGATTCGTCCAGACCGCATTCAGAGCAGCAATACTTCAATCAAAATGCGTTTGGATTCAGATAGTATTTACCATCCTGACTTGTTCTTTATGTTCACCAAGAAGTCAAGGAACTTAGAGCTCTCTCGAACTGAAAACGGTATTTCCCCTTCCCCCTTTCTCAACACCTACCACGAAGTAGAAATGTATTTTGAATCGGTGCAGTGGAACATCGATGCGCCCTATATGAATTTCGGAACATTTGGATCCGTTCCAGGTGGCTATGCGGATTTCGAATCTGTAGATTATTTTAAAGAAAAACGTTTTTCCACCCTCGCCGGAATTTCGAATGATCATCCCGTTTTTATTTTATACCGAACAGGAAAAGCGCTTCAATCTGATTTCTTCAACGCCATTGATTTTGCTCGTCAAGCAAGAACGGGAGTGGAGCAATGGATACCCATGTTTATCGATTTAACAAACAAGGGATACATTCAATACGACATTGAAACACGTGATATTGTGTTGCTTGAGAAATTACACAAGCACATTGAAAACAATCGCGGAAACTCTGATTACGATGCTATTCAATTTATTTCTGAAGTGGGTCGTTCCGAAAATGCTCGGTTCAGTTTGCTTACAAGAGACATCATTATTAAAGGCGTAAACAGCGTTTTGCTGAGTGATTCACAGAAAGTCATGATCTATCCGAGTGGAGGTGAAATTATCTTACACAAGGATCGTGATTTCAGTTTTAGCGGAAGAATTAACACAGGCAATTTCGAGTTGATTGGAGCGAAATACAATTTCATTTATGATCAATTCAAATTTGATATGGCTGAAATTGATTCGTGTGTTATTTTCGTAGACGACTTTACTAGAGCGCCTGATAATTTTGGCAACTACCCTAAAACTCGCGTTAAAAATGTCCTTTCAGGTCTTTCTGGAACGCTCGAGATAGATCA
>CAMDFE010000158.1 GCA_945897395.1 Chryseobacterium gleum
ATTACATTTATCAATCCCTTTCTTCAGGGAAGATGAACAAGACTAAAGCCTTTTGGAGAATCGTGATTCAGTTCATGATTCACAGTGAAAACATAAGCGCAGACCTAAAAGCTAAATACAGTCAATTGTGATGGAATTTGTAGTCCTTGTAGACGAGCAAGACAACGCCATTGGAACAATGGAAAAGCAACAAGCCCATATTGAAGGAGTCCTGCATCGTGCATTTTCAATTTTCATTTTCAATTCAGACAAAGAGTTGCTTCTTCAAAAAAGAGCCTCGTCGAAATATCATTGTGGAGGACTGTGGACCAACACTTGTTGCTCGCACCCAAGAGAAAACGAAAATGTTTTAGACGCAGCAAACAGAAGATTACAAGAAGAAATGGGAATGCAGAGTTTGCTTAGGCCTATCTTCACATTTGTATACAAGGCAGAATTTGCAAACGGATTAACGGAGCACGAATTCGACCATGTTTTTTTCGGCTCATCGAATCAAATGCCTTCCATCAATCTTGAGGAAGTTGAAGATTATCGATTTGTTGGGATGGAAGAACTTCAACTCGAAATAAAAAAATCACCACAGAACTTCACTCCTTGGTTCCTTATAGCACTAGACCGAGTAAATGAATTTAATGCCCTTCAATCATGACACTGAACATTGCACTGGTAATTATCACGTTTCTCGTTATGGAGGGAATGGCATGGGTAACGCATAAATTCGTTATGCACGGATTCATGTGGTACTTCCACGAAGATCACCACCAACCCACGCCGGGATTTTTTGAAAAGAACGATGTATTCTTTTTAATCTACGCGGTTCCTAGTTGGCTGCTTATTCTGTTTGGAATGATGAACGGCAACGACTTTCGCACCTTCATTGGTTTCGGAATTTTAGCCTATGGTATTGGTTACTTCTTGGTTCACGAAGTGCTTATTCACCGAAGATTTCATTGGTTCGACAAGACCAACAATCTATACTTCAGAGCCATTCGCAAAGCGCACAAGGTTCATCATAAAAATCAATTCAAAGAAGAAGCAGAATGTTTCGGAATGCTTATCGTTCCATTCAAATATTTCAAAGCGGAACTGAAATTCAAACAAGCAAAGGCTTCCAAATGAATCCGAAATACGTTTACCTTTTGGTTGATCTCTTTTGCCTCTCTGGCCCATTTTTTTTGAGTTTTCACAAAAGTGTTGCTTTTTACAAAAACTTCAAGCCTTTGTTTGTTGGGCTTCTAGCCATGTTCGCCATTTACCTACCTTGGGATATACTATTTACCCATTGGGGTATCTGGAATTTCAACCCTACCTATACCATGCAGAGCCGTTGGTTTCTTCTTCCTATTGAAGAGTGGCTATTTTTTGTGGCTGTTCCTTTCGCCTGCGTCTTCACCTTTGAATGTGTCCGCTACTTCAAAAAAACAGCACCCAGCAAGCGCTTCACCCAAATATCTAGCTTCAGCGTTCTCGCCATATCTGCGGTACTTTGCGTATTCGCTGCATTCGAAGAACTTTGGTATACCTTCAGCGCAACACTTCTTTGCAGTACACTGTTACTCTTCCACATTCAACGCCGATCAGAATTTCTTGGTTACTTTCTTTTTGCATGGTTCATTTTGCTTATTCCTTTTTACATATCGAATGGCATACTAACAGGACTTCATTTTTATGAATACGATCTAGTCAATACTTCTCAAGTAGAAATTACAGAAGCCATTGTGCGCTACAACAATCAATTCAATTTAGGCATTCGAATTTGGAGTGTTCCGTTAGAAGATTTTTTCTATGGACTTGCTATGATTCTTCTTGTACTTACGCCATACGAGTATTTCCGTGAAAAGTGGAAATCTAGAACTTGACAATCACTGGATGATGGTCAGAGAATCCCGCTTCACTGGTTATATAACTTCGAGCTTTCAGGCTCTCACTATGTAAAACGTAGTCTATACGTAGCCCGAGAAGAGGTCCTCGGTAGGTGCTTCCGATTCCTTTCCCTGCATCTTTAAAGCTATCCAACAACTTTCTCGTTAATCGATTGTAAGTATAAGAAATGGGAGTATCGTTAAAATCGCCTGTTAAAATAACTTTGTACGTGCATGTCTCTACGTGCGCTGCAAGAACATTCGCTTGCCGAGAGCGTTTCAATGAAGAACGATACAATTGAATAAAGAGAGGTTTGCTCTCATTTTGAATTTCATTCATATCAATGTTCTCATCGAAAAGATCAAGAGACTTTTTCTTCAATCGAAAACTTTGCAAGTGTGCATTGTATACGCGCACGTTATCACTGCCAACTAAAACATCTAAATAAATACAAAAATTATTCACTTCATTTTCAAACGGAACTTGCCCTTGATTGACAACCGGATAGTTGGAAAAAATAACCAATCCGAATCTGCCTCCATCCGATAGCACATGAGTAGATCTCTCATGGACTGAGTATCCTTTTAGAATTTCATTCCGTGATTGTTCTGATAGAAAATCGCCTCCATTGGTGTTCCAATAACATTCTTGCAAGCAAAGAATATTGGGTTTTACATTTTGTATTTCATTCAGTATCGCATCTCTATTTCTTTTCGCATTCACACCATCGTAATAACCCATGAGATGGGTGTTATGCGTCATTACAGTCATCCCCAATTCTTTCGCTTGCTGATCCTTAGCGGAACTAAAATTAAAAAAAGAGAGTAGATCTGTAAGTGAAAAAACAAAGCAAACAACAAAAGCTACAAGCCACTTCCATTCTTTCCGAAAGGCCATAACAATAGCCGCTAAAACAAAGACCATTAAAAGTGGTAAAAAAAACAACCCCAACACACTAAAGAACATAAAAACACTTGGCGTAAAATGCGCCGAGGTATAAGACAACAAATAAAAGGAAATGATCACAAGGCTAAGAAGGCGAAAAACAAATCGCACCAACTTACTCCAATGACTCAACTTCTTTATTTCTTGCGTCGGCGATTCCATTATTTCTCTTTGTGTTGCTCTAGAAACTGTTTTTCTTTAGCTGATAGACTCTCGAATCCCGAACGTGAAATTTTGTCTAAAATTGAGTTCAAATAATCTTCTTTTAGTTTACGTTCTGCATTAAACTCATCATCTGTTTGAAATCGTTTGTTGCTGCGTTTAACCGTAAGGTTCGGTGAAGGTTTAAACCACGAGAATATTTTTTCAATCCAATTCATTTCAACCCAATTATATTTTTCCGACACTGCCACTAACATTCCGCCAAGCGCTCCGCCAATATGTGCAAGCAGCGACAAGTTCCGAGCTTCATAATTCGCAATGTCAATGACCTCCAAAAATAAAAAGACAGCGCATCCTAACCAAAAAGACAAGCCTCTTTCTCCATTCTTTCCAAAATTGAAAAATAACCAACCCACCCATAGGGCGGTTATTCCCGAAGAAGCTCCAATGAGCGACACCTCCTTTTCAATGCATAAAAGAAAGGTTAATCCGCCCGCGGCGCCAGCTATCCAATATTTCAACGCATTAAATCCGGCATAACGTTCCTTCGACCAAAAAATCAAGAGCAACAACAAGAGATAATTCCAAGTGAAATGACTAACCTCAGCATGAAAAAAACTATAAGTCAACCAAGTCCAAAACCAAGATACGGAATCACTTTTCGTCGAAAAACCAACGTAGGAATCAAATGCTGCAACATCAACAGGGCCGGCAGAATTAACTGAAAGTAGAACAACAACTAAACGCACTATAAAACCAAATGCCAAAACCGCGCACAATAATTTCAATCCAATAGAAGTCGCGCGAAAACGATTTACCATACTTTCGAATTTTTCTGCCAATACTTTAACAGAAGATAACCGAATAGCATACCACCTAAATGCGCATAATGCGCCACGTTGTCGCCAGTAGTTTGACGCATCGCTAAATAGAATTCAATGGCACCATAGATCATGACGAAATATTTCGCTTTAAGTGGAATAGGTGGGAACAACAACATTAATTCTGTGTTCGGGAATAACATTCCGAATCCCAACAAGACGCCGAATACAGCACCTGAAGCACCTACTACGCCCGTATTTATGGCGGAATACAATTCAACCATTTGAGCTTTGTAGGCCCTTCCTTCTTCCAAACCAGTAATCATTACCTGATAAATTTCTTTATCAGAAAGGACTTGCATCATCTTCTGAATTTCCAAATAACTCACGCCCATGTGCAAAAAGAAAGCACCTACTCCGCAGGTCATGTAGTAGATAATAAATTTCTTCGTACCCCAATAATTCTCTAATGCCGTTCCGAATAAATACAAGGCGTACATATTAAAAAATATATGCGTGAAGTCATATTGCGAATGCATGAACATATGCGTAACAATCTGCCATGGACGGAAATTCGGACTCGAAAAATAGTAGCCGGTTAAAGCATCGTTCAATCCAGGAACAACGAAACAGGCTAAGTAGATAAGAACATTAATAATTATTATGTTCTTAACGGCAGGAGTCAAATTCATTCTCATAGTTCTATTTTCCTAATTGGTCTTCTAAATGATCTATTCCAAATGTTAAGGCAATGGACTTTCCATCAGGTGCGAAATTTTT
>CAMDFE010000159.1 GCA_945897395.1 Chryseobacterium gleum
TCGAATGGCACCGAAAATTCACGTTGGCATTTTCTTGCATAATCTTGTTTTTCATTGGGGCCCCGCTCGGAGCAATCATTCGAAAAGGGGGCCTCGGTTGGCCAACAATTCTTGCACTTGGAATTTTCATTCTGTTTGAAATGCTTACCATAGCTGGTGAGAAAATGACCAAGAGCAACATTCTCGAACCGTATATTGGAATGTGGTTAGCAACTTTTGTAACCTTGCCAATGGGTCTTTTCATTACCTACCGAGCACGAATGGAAGGTAAATGGCAATGGAATATCTTCAAAAAGAAAGAACGTAAAAACAAATCTGAAACCGAATGAAATTCCTTCAGATCTGTCAGAAACCACCGCTCCCACTAACCGATGGCGGATGCATCGCTTTTCACGCCTTAACAACAGGTCTCATGCAAGCAGGACATGGCGTAAAAGTTTTCACCCTCTTCACTGATAAGCACGACTTTCTTCCTGAAACCATGCCCGAAGAATATGTGCAAAAAACAGACATCGAAGGAGTCTATGTAGACACAAATATGAATTTCGTGGATGTGTATTGCAACTTCATGACTCGTGATCCATACAATCTCAGTCGTTTCTTTTCTGTAGATGTAGATATTCGTTTAACGCGACTGCTTCAAAAAGAAAAATACGATTGTATCATTCTTGAAAGCATTTTCACCACTCCTTATTTACCAACCATTCGAAGAAATGTTAACACGAAAGTTATTCTTCGATCACACAATATTGAGCACCAAATTTGGAACAAGCTTGCTGTCGGTGAAAAGAATTTCTTCAAAAGAATTTACCTCTCCTACCTCGGTAAAAAACTTTACAAAGCTGAAATAGAAGCTTGGAGAAGCGTTGATGGCATTGCTTGTATTAGCCGCGAAGACCTTCAATTTACCAAAGCCCTATCTCAAAAACCGTCGTATCTCTTACCTGTTGCCATGGCCATTCAAGAGCCGGAAGTAATGCATGGACAAGAGTTGAAGGTTTACCACATTGGCTCCATGGATTGGCTTCCAAATATTGAAGCGATAACTAATTTTATTAAAAACACACTACCCGCTATTTTAGAAGAGTTTCCAAATTTCGAACTTCATATTGCAGGAAGAAAAATGCCAGCTAACCTTGACCACAATAAAACACTAGGAGTAGTTTCATGGGGCGAAGTTGAAAGTGCAGAAGCTTTCGCTCGTAATTTTCAAATCATGATTGTTCCTTTACAATCTGGATCCGGAATTCGCATCAAAATTCTTGAGGCCTTCGCAATGGGTATGGCTGTTATCTCTACTGAGCAAGGAATTCGAGGCATTGATGTAGAAGATAGAAAAGAATTCTACCTCGCCGAAACTTCTGAAGAATGGGTAACAGCGCTCCGCGCCTTGCAACATCCAAATGAACGCGAAAGAATCGGAAACCATGCGCAGCAGTTCATGCAAGAATCGTATAGCAATTCAAAAATTACTCAACCCTTGGTTCATTTCATTAAATCGCTTCCGAAAAGATGAAAATCGTAGTGCTCACATCACGCATTCCGTATCCGTTGGAAAAAGGAGACAAACTTCGAATCTTTCATCAGATAAAACATCTTTCACAAACACATGAAATTTGTCTCATTTGCTTGAACGAAAGCACCGAGCAAATTGATACTTCCGTGCTTAAGGAAATGGTTTCTGAATTGCACATTATTCAACTTGCTCAATGGAAAATTCCTTTCCGAATGTTTTTCGCTCTTTTTCACAAGTTGCCTTTTCAGGTTACTTATTTTCTTGAATCGAAAAACAAAAAGAAAATTGAAACCATCATTCAGAACTTCAAAACCGAACATATATACTGTCAACTCATTCGAACTTCGGAATACGTCAAAGATCTTTTTCAATTTGAAAAAACAATTGACTACATGGATGCCTTCAGCGCTGCGGCAATGCGCAGGGCTTCGACTGCAAAAGGATTTCGGAAACTTTTTTGGAAAGTTGAAAACGAACGCGCTAAAAACTACGAGCGAAGCATTTTCGATTATTTCAATAACCATTCAATCATTAGCCATCAAGACCGAAATTTGCTTGCGATTCCTTCCAACAAAAAAATAGAGATTGTTCCGAATGGTGTGGACACTTCAAATTTCAAGAATTTGAACCTTTCAAAAAAACACGATATAGTATTTGCGGGCAACATGAATTATCCGCCAAATATCGCGGCTGCTATTTTTCTTGTTGAAGAAATACTTCCGAAATTAATTGCACAATTCCCGGAAATCACATTGCTTATTGCTGGGGCAAATCCATCTTCCGAAGTTTTAAATCTGGCTAGCGCTCGGGTAACGGTTTCTGGTTGGATGAGCGATATTCGTCAGGCTTATTGTGAATCACGCATTTTCGTTGCCCCCATGTTCATTGGCGCTGGAATGCAGAATAAAATTCTCGAAGCCATGTCAAGCGAGCTCCCCGTAATCACAACCTCACTTGCAGCCGAAGCCTTTTCAGAAAAAAATCAATCGAAAATCATTGAAGCCAATACGACTTTTGAATTTGCAAAAGCCATTCAATATTATTTGTTGAATGAAGCCGCACAAAATTCAGATGGAAAAACGAACCGACACTATGTTGAAGAAAAATACAGTTGGAAAATCAGCAACAAAAAACTAGACCAATGCCTATCAAATCAATCTTCATAATCTTACTGAGTGTTTTTACGCTCCAATGCGCCGCTCAATCTGAAATTGTCATGCTTGGACATGTGGGGCAGCGCAACGCAGAAATATGGGTGCATTGGCCAATGGAAAACGAAACCATTTCTATTAAATATTCAACAATTGCTCCCGAGGTTGCTACTTCACAAGGGGGAAAAGAGTTTTTTCTTGTTCCGAATGAAAACAACCTTTCAACAAAAATTGTGTTGTCCTCTCTTCAACCAGGAGCACATTACACTTTCTTTCTTGAAAGCAAAAGTTTCAAAACTAAAATTTATGAATTTACTACGCAAGAGTTGTGGCAATGGCGAAAAGATGCTCCGAATTTCTCTGTGATTTTCGGCAGTTGTACCTATGTGAACGACACAGAATTCGATAGACCAGGCAAGGCTTACGGACAACCTGACTCTATTTTCAATCTCATTTCTGAACTTCATCCGAATGCGATGATTTGGGGCGGAGACAACATCTATTTGCGTGAAGGCGACTTTGAAACACAAGCCAATATGGAAGCTCGATACTTAAAAGCGCGACAAGTTCCTTCCATTCAAAAACTACTTTCTTCTTGTCCCCAATACGCCGTTTGGGATGACCACGATTTTGGTCCAAATGATAGTCACTCTTCGTTTCAATATAAAAAAGAGAGTTTAGCCGCCTTCAAAGAGATGTGGGGCAATTCGAATTACGGATTTTCAAAAAATGAAAACAACTGCATCACGGGTAAAGTAAGCATCAACGATGTGGACCTCTATTTAATGGACAACAGAAGTTTTAGAATTCCTCCTGGAACAGACGGAATTGCTCCACAGATGCTCGGTAAAGAACAAATCCATTGGCTCATCGAAGACTTAAAAGCAAGTAAAGCTTCTTTTAAACTCATTACAATTGGTAGTCAGGTTCTTTCCTCTGTTGCCGATTTTGAGAATTACGCGAATTACAAAGACGAAAGAGAATATCTTCTTCAACTTCTTGCTAAAAACAACATTAAGAATGTGGTGTTTCTAACAGGCGATAGACACTTCGCCGAATTATCTGAAGTGAAACTAAACAACAATCTTCGTGTGCTCGACATTACTGCTTCTCCCTTAACCAGCAAACCATACAGCAACAGCAAAGAAGTGAATTCAAATCGTGTTGAAGGCACATTTGTAGGCGAACAAAACTTTGCACACATCTCTTTTTCTGGAGCAGCCAAAGAGAGAAGACTGAACATTTCGCTGGTAAATAAAAACGGAAAAACATGTTGGGAGAAATACTATTTGATAGAACGGTAAAAATCATCATCCATTATTTGCGAATTGTTTAATTGAATTGCCTATCTTTAAGATACCTATACAAGTTTTATATGAGCAAAATTCAATTCGAAATAGAATACCTCGTCCATAGCTCTACGCTCATTCTTTACAATTGCATCAGTAACCCTAGCAGCCTAGAAGAGTGGTTCGCGGATTCCGTTAACCAAAAAGGAGATCGATTTACGTTTAAGTGGGAAGATGAGGAGCGTCAAGCTACACTTCTTTCATCTAAAAAAAACCAATTCATTTGCTGGCAATGGGATGAAAAAGATTTCGATGACACCTTCTTTGAAATGCGCATTAAAGTTGACGAAATGACCAATGATATCGCTTTAATCATTACCGATTTTTGTGACGAAGGCGATGAAGAAGACGCTCGTATGCTTTGGGATTTAGCCATTGACGACTTGCACAGGGTTATAGGAAGATAATCAATTCCAATTTCTTATTATTTTTTTCTTCCTTTCATTCGCATCTTTGCACCCATGAGGCAACTTATTCTCTTAATTTCCGGTTTTATCATTTCATTGAATGCTTTTGCGATACGCGTATTCATTGACCATCAGACTTTTTA
>CAMDFE010000160.1 GCA_945897395.1 Chryseobacterium gleum
GTGCTCTAACATTACAACCGGATTCGGATCGTAGAAAGCGGCTTTTAAAAGTCCTTTTAAGTCGGCGCCATTGCTCGGATAAACCACTTTAATTCCGCGAATGTTACACAACACACTTTCTACACTGCTGCTGTGGTAAGGGCCACCGCTTCCGTAAGCGCCAATGGGAACACGAACAAGCGCTTGCACGTTCCATTTACCATTCGATAAATAATAACTGCGAGCTGCTTCGGTAAACAATTGGTTCAAGCCTGGCCAGATGTAATCTGCGAACTGAACTTCCACAATAGGCTTCAATCCAGCGACACTCATTCCAACCGTACTTCCAATAATAAATGCTTCCTGAATAGGCGTGTTGAAGACACGATTGTCTCCGAATTTTTCCGCTAAAGTTGCCGCTTCACGAAACACACCGCCCAAGCGCTTGCCCACGTCTTGTCCGTATAACAGGGCTTCCGGATGCTTCGATAAAATTTCTTGCATTGCGAACAATGCGCAGTCTACCATTACAGTGGCTTCCTTTCCTTGGGGAGCGCGTTCGCCTTTCTCTTCCGTGATAGCAGTAGGGGCGTAGGCGTGATCCATCAGTGAAGAAGGCGAAGGATCCTCCGCAGTTGAAGCACGATCGTAATCGCGTAAAATATTTTCACCGGCCTTCTTCCACACGTCTTCCAACGTGCTATCTGAAAATCCGAAATTGTTTAATTGTTTTTTGAATTTTGGAAGCGGATCTCTTTTCTCAGCTTCTTCCAAATCGTGTCTGTACCATTCCTTGCGAACACCCGATGTGTGGTGACCCAACAACGGAACTTTGCAATGCAGCATCCAAGGTTTACGCGTTTTGCGCATACTGGTCAAGATCTCTTGTATCGTGTTAAAACATTGAACGAAATCGGTTCCGTCGATACTCTTCACACGAATATTCGGATAGGCCTTAGCGAGGTTTGTGGCATCGCCCGTGCGGAATTCAGATGCGTGAGCACTGATATCCCATTCGTTGTCTTGAACAAAAAACAACACAGGAAGCTGCTTCAAATTAGCCATGTGAAGAGCTTCATTAACCTCCCCTTCAGTCATTGCGGCGTCTCCGATTGAACAGACTACAACAGAAGGGATATCGGTGTCGTTCAATCCTTGAAGCTCTTTGAATTGGACACCCATAGCCACACCAACGGTTGGAATGGCTTGCATTCCGGTAGCTGAAGATTGATGAGGAATCTTCGGCATATCAGGGCGGTTGAGGGAAGGGTGACAATAGTACGTTCTTCCACCACTAAACGGATCGTCTTTCTTTGCGAACAACTGAAGCATGAGTTCATAGGGAGTCATGCCAATGCTCAACAAAATGCTATCGTCTCTGTAGTAAGCAGAAAGGTAGTCGTCTTTCGTTAGCTGAAGTCCAAGCGCAATCTGGCAAGCCTCGTGTCCACGGGAGGTTGCGTGCACATACTTCGATGTCACTTTGGAGTTCGTCTCGTACAAATCAGACAGCTGACGAGCCGTGGCCATTTTTTCATAAGCCAAGAGCAAGGTGTCGCTATTCAAGTTCAGTTCGTTTTCCATGAAATTTTCTTTCGGACTGCAAGTTACAACAACGCGGTACTTCACAGAAACCGTTTTACCTTTGGAACATGCAATTTTTCAAATACCACGGCACGGGCAACGATTTCATTATGATTGATAATCGTGAAAACGCATGGCAACCCACTGCGGAAGAGGTTGCCGAGCTTTGCGATAGGCACTTCGGCATTGGCGCCGACGGGCTAATTCTCATTGAAGGCGACGAGGAAAATGAATTCTACATGAACTATTTCAACTCCGACGGTTCACAATCTTTTTGTGGCAATGGAAGTCGCTGCGCAGTAGCTTTTGTGAAAAGCTTGGGTATGTTGAAAAAGGAAGAGGCTACCTTCAGAGCAATCGATGGCTATCACGAAGCGAAAATTGAAGGAGAAGAAATTTCCATTCGAATGTCCGATGTTTCGGAAGTCATTGTTCGGAGTGAAAATGAATATTTTGTAAATACTGGTTCTCCGCATATCGTGCGAATGGTTGAGGATTTGAATCTCGATGTCATTGAGTTGGGAAGCGAAATTCGTTACAGTCAAGAGTTTGAGAAAGAAGGAACGAATGTGAACTTCTTGACCTTGTTGAATGAAGACGAGGCTATGGTTCGCACTTATGAACGTGGGGTAGAGGGTGAAACACTTTCGTGTGGAACCGGCGTGACGGCATGCGCACTAGTGATGCACCAGATGTCGAACAACGACGGTCAAAAGGAAATTCACGCATTAGGGGGAGACTTGATTGTTCGATTTGAAAAAACAGCGAAGGGTTATGAGAATATTTGGTTGTGCGGACCGGCGCAATTGGTTTATAAAGGAGAATGGACATTATGAAAAGATTTATTGCTTGTTTAATTTTTATAGCGATTGCATTTGGCGCGAAGGCCACCGTGAACATCCACGAGGGTGAACTTCCTCGTATGTCTCTACTAACGTGCTCTCCAGGAGAAGAGTTATACACCTGCTTCGGACACAGCGCTATTCGCTACACAGACACCTTGAATGGTGAATGGGTAGACTTCGTTTTCAATTACGGAACCTTTGAATTTTCAGATGATTTCTATTTGAAATTCGCAAGAGGTAAATTGAATTACATGTTGAGCGTAGAAGAATTTGCAGGGTTTCAGCAAGCCTATTTATACGGTGGAAGGGGAATTCTTGAAAATGAATTCAAACTGAATCCAGAGCAGATAAGATCCTTGGGAGCTTTGCTAATAGAAAATGCAAAGAAGGAAAACAAGTTTTTTCAATACGATTTCTTTTATGACAATTGCGCAACACGTGTCAGAGATATTGTCTTGAAGGCCTTTCCGGAAATTCAACAGAATGAAAAAACATTTTCGAATCGACCAAGATTCAGACACGACATTGACGTCTATTTAGCTCATCAATATTTGGCAGATTTCGGGATTGATTTGGTCTTGGGAATGCCTTGCGATAAAACGCCAGAGGCGGGACAAACTTCTTTTTTGCCAGATAGTCTTCAGTCGAACATGATGGCTTGGACATTCAACGGACAAAAGGTTTTGGGAAGAACAAACGAGATTCTTCCCGTTGATGATTCCTTGTTTGAAAAGCAAGCGCCTTCAGCAAAACCTATTTTGTATGTCACTCTATCCGCTTTGCTATTCGCGGGGTTCAGTCTTTATTTAGGTTGGAAGAAGCGTGGCTGGAATTTTTTAGAACGCCTTTTCCTTGGTTTCTTCGGAGTGCTGGGTATTTTGTTGCTCGTAATGTGGTTCTTAACCGATCACACCACCACCAAATGGAATTTCAATATTCTGTGGGCGAACCCGATGCTTTTTGCTCTAGCCTTTGCACGTGTGGAAGCGTTGAAGGCGTGGATTAGAAAGTACGCCTTTATTCAAATGGGACTTTCTGCTTATGTGCTTTTAGCCATATACATTCCTGCTATTGGAATTCAAACGTTTCCAGATGAAATAGGTCCGTGGTTGATGGCACAGTTGATTTTGATCTATCGATTTAACCGAATCACAAAACCTGTTCAAGGATAGATTATATTTGATACCATGCACTCGAAAATCTGTCTCTGCCTTTTTGCTTGTATCATTTTGCTTTCGTCTTGTAAGAAAGAGGAAGCGACCACTTGGCAAACGAATTGGGTGGCGCCTTTGGCTCACGGGAGATTGACTTTGTCAGATTTAACTGCAGACAACGGATACACAGACAACGCAGGCATTTATCACTTGTATTTCGAAAAGAATATCTCTGGATTTGGAACAAACGATTTGACACAAATCCCAGACACAAATATTTCACAGAAATTCGTAGTGCCACTTTCAGGTGGACCTTTTCAAATTCCGGGAAATACAGCAATCATTACTCAAAATCAAAATTATTCCGTTGAAACGAACGGAACAGGTTTGCGCATGGTGAAAGTGAAGTCCGGACAAATTATTGTTCATGTGAAGTCATACGTGAATGCATACTTGCATCCGAGCTTTACGTTATACAACGTTTCGGAAGTTTATGGAAACAATACGGATATTGATTTTGCTTTAACTCCGGGAAGCGCTGCTGCTCCAACAGAAGGATATTTCACCGTAGACATGTCGAACAAATATGTTGTCCTTTCCGGCACAACAGGATTCGATTACAACAAGCTTTCTACGCATCTTGAAATTAGAACGGAACAAAACACTACTGCAGATCAGAACACCATTTACGGTCAGGACTCCGTTCGATTTGAATTGCTTATGTCTAATCTGATAATCGATTATGCCAGAGGTTATTTCGGAGACGATAGTTACACATTCGATGAATCATTCAACCTGGCTGAGGGTGCTAACATGCCTTCAGGTTCGCTCGCGCTGGAGCAGGCTTCACTCGGATTTCATGTCACTCACAAAATGGGTTTCGACGGTAAGTTGAAAATTGAAAACGTTTCTGGAACAAACAGTTCAACAGGAAATACAGTGCAGTTGTCCGGAGGAAATTTATACGACCCATTC
>CAMDFE010000161.1 GCA_945897395.1 Chryseobacterium gleum
TGTAAGCGGACCTCGACACATTGAAATTCAAGTGTTAGCAGATACACACGGAAACATTGTTCACCTCTTCGAGCGTGAATGCAGCATTCAACGTCGCCATCAAAAAGTGGTTGAAGAAGCTCCTTCGGCCATTTTAACTCCAGAACTTCGCGCTGCCATGGGCAAGAGCGCATGTGATGCCGCTAGAAGCTGCGATTACGTAGGAGCTGGAACAGTGGAGTTCTTGCTCGACGATAAATTGAATTACTACTTTTTGGAAATGAATACCCGCTTGCAAGTGGAGCATCCCGTTTCAGAAAGCATTACAGGAATTGATTTGGTGAAGGAGCAAATTCGTGTGGCACGCGGAGAGAAATTGGCGTTTAGTCAAGACGATCTTTCAATTAACGGACACGCGCTTGAGGTTCGTGTATACGCCGAAGATCCAACGAACAACTTCCTTCCCGACATTGGACGATTGAACACGTATGTTCGTCCGCAAGGACCGGGTATTCGCGTCGACGATGGATTTGAAGAAGGCATGGACATTCCGATTTACTATGACCCCATGATTGCGAAATTGATTGTGCATGCCGCGAATCGCGAGCAAGCCATTGAGCGTATGACCAGAGCCATTGCTGAATATAAGATTTCTGGTGTTCAGACGACTCTTGAGTTCTGCTCTTGGGCCATTAATCATGAAGCATTCAAATCTGGAAATTTCGATACGCATTTCGTGAAGGACTATTTCACTCCGGAAATTTTGAAGAAAGAATTGTCGGTTGAAGAAACAGAGGTGGCTGCTATTGCTGCAGAGATTTTGTTTCAGCAAGACAACACGGCTGGATCATCGAGCAAAAGCTCAGAGCAAGCGACCAGTGCTTGGAAGCTTCGCGCTAGAGACTAATCTTTTGAAACTCGCACCAGCGTTGCATACCTTCGGAAGCCCCGGAGGCAATGGCGTTGAAACCTAGCTTAGTTGCAAGTTCCGGAACCTTTGGATCTATTACCCAACGCTCTGCTTTGAGCGGAACGTTGTAAAGCAATCCGGCTGCTGGATAAACTTCCAACGACGTTCCTAGCACCATAAAAATATCTGCGTCTTCTACAAGTTCAGCAGCATCTAGCAGCAAGGGAACATCTTCTCCGAACCAGACGATATGCGGACGCAACGTGTTTCCATGTGCGCACGCACTTGCAGTCGATTGGGCAATTTGCCCAATTTCATTTACGCAGCACGAGCTTCTCATTTTTGTGAGTTCTCCGTGTAGATGAAGGATGTTTGAGCTGCCAGCACGTTCGTGAAGGTTGTCGACGTTTTGCGTAATGATTGAAACACGAAAGTGTTTTTCCAATTGAGCCAGAATGAGGTGTCCGTTGTTGGGTTGAACCTCGTTCAATTGCAATCGACGTTGGTTGTAGAATTCTGTAACAAGTTCGGGATCGCGTTCCCAACCTTCAGGGGTTGCAACGTCTTCAATGCGGTATTGCTCCCACAGTCCGTTGGAATCGCGAAAGGTATTAATACCGCTTTCTGCGCTGGTTCCAGCGCCAGTTAAGACCACTAAATGTTTCATAAAATTAAATCATCATACGCTGACGCTTCAACAAAAATTGAAGCATACAATTTTGAATTCCGTCTTCAATAGATGTTTGAAAATAATCGACTCCAATCTGTCCTGCCTTCATCTGCAATGATGTTCGAAAGGCAGTCATTTTTTCTTGATAAGCTTTGCGCAATTCATGCGGATGAGCTTTCACTTCTTCCCCTGTTTCCAAATCGACAAACGAGTAAGGTCTATTTTCAATATTGAAATCCAATTCTTGTTCTTGGTGAACGACATGAAAAAGAATCACTTCATGCTTGTTGTGACGAAGATGCTGAAGCGATTGAAATACCTCTTCTACTTGCTTCGAATCGTCGAGCATATCGCTAAACACAACAACCAAACTTCTTCTGTGAATACGCTCGGCTATTTCATGAATGACAGCAGATACATGACTGTTGTTTTGGTAGGAAGTCGCGCTTTGTTCAAGCCAATTTTCCATTTCCGAATACAAGTAATGAATGTGTGCTTGGCTGCTTCCTGCTTTGGTATGCACCATGAGATCGTTTGCGAAAACACTCAGACCTACAGCATCGCGCTGACGCTTCATGAGTTCCATAATGCTCGCAGCACCGTACAACGCAAACTTCAACTTATTCCACTCCTTCCCTTCTGCGTTTTTAATGGTTGGAAACAACATGGAAGAAGAAACATCGACTACCAATTGACAGCGTAGATTGGTTTCCTCTTCGTAACGTTTTACAAAATATTTGTCTGTACGAGCCAACAATTTCCAATCGAGATGACGTGTGGATTCTCCGGCGTTGTAAAGACGATGCTCTGCAAATTCCACCGAAAAACCATGATACGGAGAACAATGCATTCCGGTTATAAAACCCTCAACCGCTTGTTTGGCTAGCAATTCAAGCGATGAATAAGATTGTATGTATGAACGATCGAAGTTTATTGGCACCTCGTAAAGATAAAAATTAATAACTCATACAAATTGATTCTTTCTATTTTTACAAACAAAACAATACGAAAAGGATGACTAGCAAAATATTTAAAATCTCTCCGCTAGTATTGGTAATTACAATGATCTCGTAAAAATGGATATAACTATAAATACACCCGCTTTATTGTTCCCAGCTATTAGCTTAATCATGTTGGCCTACACCAATCGTTTTCTTGCTTTGGCCAACGTAATCCGCAATCTTCACGACCGCTATAAAGGCCGTGAGCCAAAGGAAGCAGCACTTCTTCACGCCCAAATAAAGAATTTAAAATTTCGATTAAGACTAATAAAAAACATGCAGATTCTTGGAGTGCTGAGTTTCATATTAGCTATAATATCCATGTACTTTATATACCGGGAAGAAATGGATTTTGCAGAATATACATTTGCTTCTTCTCTCATTATATTTTGTTTGTCTCTCATCCTTTCACTTGTTGAATTAATCAATTCAACGCGTTCTCTGGAAATTGAGTTCAGCGATATGGCGGGGTTGGAAGATAGTATTTTGGATTATCTCAAAAAAATGATTAAATAGACCGCTTGGCGGATGACACTTCGTGATGACCGCTATGCGGATGACACTTCGTGATGACCGCTATGCGGATGACGCTGCGCGATGACACTTCGTGATGAACAGCTAGCGGATGATGACAACAGAACCGGTTAGTTCAATGGGTTCGGAGAAAGAAGAGGTAATGATTCGCAAAGTCCAGGTGTAGCCATCTATTTGTGCGTAGTATTCGTTTCCGAAAGCGTTACCAATCCAGGCTTGTTCAGGATCTTGTGAATAGAAGATGCGTTCACCGTATCGATTGTAAATTCCAAATTCATATTGAATTTCATTCAAATTGAATCCTGAAAGGACTGGAAAGAATACATCGTTCAATCCATCGTCATTGGGCGAGAATGAATTCGGGACAAACACCATTTCCTCGCGGTTAACGAAAATCGTGAAGCAAATAGAATCTGCGCATCCGTATTGATTGCTCACCTCTAAGCATGCCTGAAATGAACTTCCTATGGTTTCAGAAAAAGTATACTGTGTATCTGTATTGCCCGACAATTCACCGTTTACATTCCATTGATTGGTGGTATTTCCTAAAGACAGATTAGTAAACTCAACCAATGGATTATTTAAAGAAGGTGTGATAGGACTCCATTGAAAAGCAGCAACAGGAAACAAATCGACACATACCAAATCGGTTTGAGAAACTGAATTCACACAACCGTTTCCGTCAGTTGATGTTAATGCAACAGTGAAACATCCAGCAGATTGAAAATTGTAATTAAAACTTCCGCATCCACTTCCCACATTCAATCCATCGATTGTCCAGATGCAATTGGTTAGTGTTGAAGCAGAGCTTGAATTGAACTGCACATTCAACGGAGCACAACCCGTTGTGACAGAAGAAGAGAAATTAAATTGCGGAAGAGGGACAACCTGAACAGTTATTTCATCGGTATCTCCGCAACTTCCTGCCAACGTATATATCGCTTGAAAACTTCCAACACCCAAAGCCGTTGGGTTAACGCTTCCGCTTGAATTCACTGCATTTCCACTCCATGTTCCTCCTGCCGTTAGCGTTTGCAATTGAACAGGACTTCCATTGACACACAAAGCATTTACGGGTGTTATGGTAGCGTTCAGCGCGGAAGTCACCTGAACATTAATGGTAGAGGGCGAAGTGCAATAAGCATCGCTATCGAAGGTGATTGCAGAACTTAATGCACCCGCTGCGTTTGGAAGAAACGCGCCGGTATTCACATTTGTAATTCCATTACCGCTCCAAATTCCGGGTTCATTCGGTGAATTCAAATCAACCAATGCATCTGAAATACAAAATGGCCCGGCAGGATCTATTGTTGAAGGAATGGCTGCATCAACTATTACATCGGTTGTATAAGTTGAAACGCAGTTGCCCATTGCGACCAAGCATGTATAAGTTCCGGCAGCAAGAGAGGTGGCTGAAACAACCGTAGCATTTTGAG
>CAMDFE010000162.1 GCA_945897395.1 Chryseobacterium gleum
GTCTATTAACGTAGTGTCATCTGAAGTTAAGTGCGATGACCAAGTTGCCACCATAACATTTCCATAAACGAAAGGATGATCTAAAGATGTTGTATCTGTTGGAAGTAAAATAGGAGGTGCTCCCGGATCTTTAAATACATTCCAAAAATTACCGTCGCGGAAATGAACCGTCTTGTCAGCATCAGTTAATGAAAACGGCTTTACATTCCCCCACTCTGGCGACAAAGCTGAAGGTGTTGGTAAGCCAGGAAAACCATTTTGATCCACGAAGTTTGCCAAGTTGAGCGGCTGCCAACGATTGATGTACGTATTATTTGGATTGCCCGGAAAAACAGGCAACATCGGTGCATTTACAGGAACGTAATACTGATTGGAATAATTCAACAACTGATTCGATCCATCTTGATTTCCGTACGCGATGTATTGAGCTGCTATGTAGTTTCCCAATTTAGCAGGATCACCGTCGCTGTAGTCGGTCGAGGTTATTGCAGTGCTGTAGCCTAAACCCAGCATCACAAAGTTCGCCATGGTTAAGGTATTCGAATAGTTCGGAGAATATTGATAACGATTGATTAGCATGCGATAAGCTGCATAACTGATGGCCTCTTCTTGGGCTACTTGAATATTCGTTGGAGACTGAATACCATTAAAGCTCGAATTGAATCCGTTTAACGACTGACCAACCAGATAAGTCTTTGCCGTGTCGTCGAACAATGCCCATGCATCGTACATGGCAGCATGGATATGAAAAAGATTTCTCGCGTGAATGGTGGGACGAGCATTGTCATTTCGAATGGCTTGAAGCACAACTTCATCCCATTGACGAGCAATTGAGTACTCCTGGGCACTTGCTGAAAATACTGAAAGAATGAAAAAGGACAATCCTAGTAAAAATGACTTCATAGTATACGGTTTAGGCTCTACGAAGATAACTCAACCCAAGGCAAAATGGTTGCTTACATATATCAGGATTCGCAAACTTTTTTCAAGCTGGCAAAAACTAATCTACATTCTTATGTCTTGGACCATGCGGAGGTCTGCCGCCTGGAGGAGGACCGGGATGGCCGCCTTTGCGTCCAACTTCTTCCAATAAGATTTTATGAAACTCTTTTTCCATAGCCGGAAGCTTCGCGGTTTTCTGAACACCAATCACTTTACTGCAAGCTATCATAAAGTTCGAATCTTCTTCGACCTCTTTCACACGAAGCGCTGAGATTTCGTTGTTCAAAGACTCGAACGCCTTTTGATTTTCACCTACGGCGTCCATCTTCTCCATAACTTTCTTCAATTCCTTGCGATGGGTCTTTTGCGTTTCTTCATGCGCATTGTAAACCGGCCAAAACTTTTCAGCTTCAACAGGAGTTAAGGATAGTTCGCTTGTAATGTAGGCGCGTTTCAACGCTTCTACTTTTTCGCTGCGCTTAGGTTCGTCGCGATCGGGTTGTGCGTATGCGCCTAAGGTGCATAAACACACTAAAAGAATCATTGTCTTTTTCATGCTCTTGTTAATTTATGTTTTCTATTAATTCTGAATCTTCTTCTAATAAATACGCTACCAACTCTTCCCTTGGAATTTCTTTCAATCCCTCTGCAATCTCTTCCTTGGTCGAAATATTTTTCGACCCTACATCTTCCATTTCGGGCGAAAGATATTTCGCCCCTACATCTTCCTTTTCGGGCGAAAGATATTTCGCCCCTACATCTTCCATTTCGGGCGAAAGATATTTCGCCCCTATATCTTCCCTTCTTTTACCTTCTGCAATCTCCTGCGTTGGGCCGTCCCCCTTCAACATAAATAAACCAACACCCACAAAGCATGCGGCCGCTAAAGTCAAAAGCCAATTCCTGTTCGACATTTTTCGAACGGGCATGAGTGCTTTTTTATTTTTTTCGAAATAATCCGAAGGGACATTCCACTCATTATTCTTCATTTCCATATTCTACTTGTTCATTGATCCATTCATTTGATTGAATGGCCGATTTAATTTTCTCAACGGCATGATGGTAACTGGCTTTTAATGCACCAACACTTGTGCCCGTTATTTCTGCTATTTCAGTATACTTTTTTTCTTCATAATATTTCATAACGAAGACTGCTCTTTGCTTTTCCGGAAGCGCAGCTACCATGGCCTGCAATTTTAATTGCATCTCATCTCCCGAGTAATGTGCATCTCCTTCCAATTGGCTCACATTCTCAAGTATTTGTCCATCCCAATCACCCTTCAACATTCGTTTGCTTCTTTGAATGTGTCCCAACGCTTCTCTGTATGCAATGCTGTGCATCCATGTTCCTAAAGCACTTTCACCACGAAACTTATCTACTCCTTTAAACACCCGAACGAAAGTGTCTTGTAAAACATCGTTGGTGTCTTCGTGGTTCAATAACATTCTTCGAATAAAAAAGTACAGTGGTTTCTGGTAATCGGAAATAAGCATCTCGTATCCTTTGTCTCTCGTCTTCGAGACGGAAATAAGTAATAAGATTTCTTTTTCACGCACTGCCATCGTCTTTTAGAACAAAAAGATTAAAAATGGTTTAATGGGAATTGAATAAATTACCATTTGCCTCTGTGTGTCTCTTGTTGAAGGGCCTTTTCCAAATGATCTAAATAGGCTTCTCGCGAAATCAGTTTTGCTCCAAGCGATACCAAATGCGGATTTTCCAGTTGTCCGTCTATCCAATCCATGCCCCATTCTTTGCAGCGTTGAATCAAATGCCACAAAGCGAGTTTCGACGTGTTAGATTCCGTCGAGAACATACTTTCCCCACAAAACATTCCTCCTAAATTAATTCCATATAATCCACCGACTAATTTGCCGTCTCGCCAAACCTCAACGGAATGAGCGAATCCAAGCGCATGCAATTCCGTATATGCCTGAATCATTTCAGGAAGAATCCAAGTCTCGTCTTCTCTTCCATTCCCTGCGCAAGCAGAAATAACCTCGTGAAAGGCATTGTCGAAAGTGAATCTATAAATGCCCTTGTTGTAAAGCTGTCTTGTTGATGTGCTTGGTTTGAAGGAAGGAACATGAAAGACGCAGCGCTCTTCTGGACAATACCAGCGAGGCATTCCGGGATCTTCGTACCAAGGGAAGATTCCTTTAGAATAAGCGAGTAGCAATCTTGAAACTGAAAGGTCTCCACCAACAGCGATTAGGTTTTCTTCAAATTCCTCTGGACCGGGGAACCACAATTCGTCTGAGAGTCTGTAAATTGGCATCGCGATACGAAGTTAGTTCTAGATTTACTTCGAAATGAAAAACTATGCAGTGGATTGAAGAGCAATTTCAGAAACCCTTTGCGCCAAAAGCGTATAGCGAACTCGATGCCTATGTCCGTCAGAGTGCAGCGGAAGCTCGTTTACAATCTCCACACCCAAGAGAAAGCGCAGTGCTTATACTCATTCATCCACACCAAGGTGACGCCGCGATTACTTTAATTAAACGTCCGATTTATGAAGGCGTTCACAGTGGACAGATGGCATTTCCCGGTGGGAAGAAAGACAAAGGCGATGCTAGCCTTTTGCACACGGCCTTGCGCGAGTTGAACGAAGCAGTGGGGATTTCCCTTCCAACAGAAAAAGAATATTTTAGGCTGAATGAAATCTTCATTCCTCCGAGTCAACTTTTGGTGCAACCGTTTGCAACTGTTTTGAATCATGAGCCTGTTTTCATTCCGAATGAAAACGAAGTGGCGCAACTCGTGCATATTCCGCTTGCGCATTTCGGGGCTGATATGAAAACCGAGAAGATGGAAATCTTTATGCCGCATATTAAGGAAACGAAGACTGTTCCGGCTATTCGATTTGAAGAGCATCTCATCTGGGGCGCCACGGCGATGATGCTTTTCGAATTGCGTGATCGTCTTGATTTGAAAAATAAATATGAATAAATGAACCGATCTGTGCGTTACCTGTACAGCGGCATGAAAACCCCTTCTCTTGGCACTATTGAACAAACATAAAACGTATACTCCCTTCAAAGACGAAGAGCTTATGCCGCTGATTGCGGCCGGCAACGAGCGCGCATTCGAAGAACTATACACCCGTTACAGCCGGCCGATTCATTCTTACTTCTTTCGCATGCTGCGAAAAGACAAAGAGATTGCAGCCGACTTCACGCAAGAGCTGTTCAGCAAAGTCTTTCGTCACGCCGAAGGCTTCGATGTGAAACGCAATTTCAAGACGTGGCTTTATAGCATGGCGCACAACCAGTGTAAGAATGAATATGCGAAGCATGAAGTTCGCGCCGAAGCGCGAATGACCATTGCGACAGCCGAGGTACACGAACACGACCGCGACATGGACCGTTCTAAATTCGAAGAGGCGCTGCAAGATGCGCTGTCGCAATTAGACGAAACCAAAAGAACCACCTTCGAACTTCGGTTCGTGCATGAACTCAGCAATCCGGAAATAGCCGAAACCATGGGCTGCTCAGAAGGAACCGTGAAATCGCGCATCTTCTACACCCTCAAAGAACTCAACGGTATTCTTCAGGACTACAAAG
>CAMDFE010000163.1 GCA_945897395.1 Chryseobacterium gleum
CCTTGAAAATATCCAATCCACCAAATCCGGGATAACCGTGAGACGAGAAGTATAACGTTCCGTCTTCCGTCATGTGAGGATAGTACTCATCACCAGCGGTGTTCAAAGAAACTAGGTTGGTAAGATTGTTCCAAATCTTCGCTTTTTTATCGAAGGTCATGTACCACAAATCTCTTCCTCCCTTGCCACCTGGCATGTTCGAAGCAAAGATTAAATATTGCTCATCTGGGGAAAGGCATGGTTGCCCAACACGAGAAGAGTCATCAGACTCTCTGTTAATGATATCAATGATTGATGCTGTAGCGAAGTTGTCTCCTTGCTTGTTAGCTGTGTAAATATCACAACCCATTCTTCCTTTCTTATCGAATCCGCAACGAGTGAAGAATAACGTTTTATAATCCTTATCGAAAGCTCCGGCAGCTTCGTGAGACTCGGTGTTTACAGTAATGCTTGCAGGCATTGGGGCTCCTTGGAACTTGAACTTTTTGTCCAACTTAGCTACGAACACATCTTTGAACTCATCTCCGTTGATAGGGCTTAAACCGCTTCCAACAGACTCTTTACGAGCTGAGGTAAATACGAATTCTTCGTATTTCTTTGAAGCATAGGCCAATCCAAAATCTTCTTCAGTGGTATTCAAGAACTCAACATTCTCTGCCACATAACGAGATTTCAAGCTTGTCTTTTTCGCTGCCGCTGCATTTGTACATGTTTGAATGCGCATGTCAGCTAAAGCAGCGTTTCCACCGCGCTCCTTGTACTTGTTGTATTGAACGATGGCGTCTTCTATGCGATCCATTTCTTGAAGAGCAATACCATAGTTCAAATAAACATCTGCAGTTTTCTTATCGTACTTGGCGTTAATAGCCTTGTCGTAATAATCCAAGCTCATTCCATAACGCTTGGTATTTCTGTAACATTCCGCTATGTTATACAAAACACGCGCCTTTTCATCGATGTTTTTGATCTTAGTAACCTCACCGATGTACAATGTTGCGGCTTGGTTGTAGCCTTGCCCAGCAAACTCGATATCGGCTTGTTGAATCTTTTTATTTTGAGCATTCATCAACGTTGACGTCGACAAACAAACAAACAAAACCAAGATAGATTTGAAAAATCTCATACGTTATGTTTTAGTCCAGTTAAAAGTTAGTAATTGCGAAAATAAACAAAAATGTGACTTTTCCGCACAAAATCGCAATTATCTAGAAGCTCTTTTTAGCAAGTGAACAAAAGCTCACGCATCTTTGGTATTGGCCAAGTATTGTCGTCAATGATTTGCTCTAAGGCATCGGCAGCATCTCTTGCCGCATCCATTAAAGGCTTAATCTTGTGACAATATATTTCTGCCATCTTCTCTGTATTGCTGTGATTAACCTTGCCTTGCTCTACCACAATTCCTTCCGTGCAAGCCTTCAATCCGTTAACATGCTGCGAGATTTCCGTTATGAGTCCCAACTGAGTCTTCGACATCTCTTTGTATTCCTTTGCTCCTAAGACAGCCTTTAAACCCTGAACGTTATTGATTAACTCACTTTGGTATCTTAAAGCAGCTGGGATAATCTGATTCACCGCCATGTCTACCACAATCTCAGCTTCAATTTCGCGACGACGCCCGTAGTTCTCTACTTCAATCTCATAGCGTGCATGAATTTCTTCTCCGGTTAGCACGTTCAGCTTTTCGAACATAGCTATTACCTTCTTGTCTTTCCATACTTTCAATGCCGCAGGAGTATCTTTTAGATTTGACAACCCTCTCTTCGCAGCTTCTTTCACCCACTCGTCACCGTAACCATTTCCTTCGAAACGAATGGCCTTGCTTTGCTTGATTAAACGCTGAAGTTCCTTCAAAATAGCTTCGTCTTTATCGTCTCCTTTTGCAATGCGCGCGTCAACGTCCTTCTTGAATTGAATCAATCGGTTCGCAACTATTGTATTCAACGTAATCATCGCATGAGCGCAATTCGCGCTTGAACCTACCGCACGGAACTCAAATTTGTTTCCAGTGAAAGCAAAAGGAGAAGTTCTGTTTCGATCAGTGTTGTCGAGAAGAACTTGTGGCAACTTTCCGATATTCAACTTCAATTCAGTCTTATCTTCTGGAGTCATTTTTCCAGCCTTGATGTTTTTCTCGAGGTTATCGAGCATAGCATTCAACTGTTCCCCCAAGAAGCAACTCATAATTGCTGGAGGAGCTTCGTTTGCTCCAAGGCGATGATCGTTTCCAACGGTTGCAATAGAAGCACGAAGAACATCTGCATTTTCGTGAATAGCAGCGACCGTATTCACCATGAAGGTTAAGAACTGAAGGTTAGACTTCGGGTTTTTTCCAGGACGAAGAAGGTTCACGCCTGTATTCGTAGCCAATGCCCAGTTGTTATGCTTTCCACTTCCATTCACACCTTCGAAAGGTTTTTCATGAAGAAGCACATTGAAGTTATGCTTCTGAGCAATCTTCTTCAACAAGTCCATTAATAACTGATTGTGGTCGTTGGCCAAGTTTGCTTCTTCGAACATTGGAGCAACTTCATATTGATTCGGAGCCACCTCGTTGTGACGCGTGGTTACAGGAATGCCTAATAAATGTGCTTCGTATTCAAAGTCTTTCATGTAAGCCAACACTCTTTCTGGAATACTTCCGAAATAGTGATCTTCCAATTGCTGTCCTTTTGCAGGTCTGTGTCCGAACAAAACTCTACCCGTCATAGCCAAGTCGGGACGGGCCTTGTGTAAAGCTGAATCGACCAAGAAAAACTCTTGCTCCCATCCTAAGGTTGTATTTACCTTACTTACATCCTTGTCGAAATACTGACAAACCGCCGTCGCTGCAGAATCTACAACTTGAAGCGCTTTAATCAAAGGCATCTTGTAATCAAGAGCATGTCCTGTGTATGAAATAAAAATGGTAGGAATACACAACGTGTTGCCTACAATG
Organism: Chryseobacterium gleum; assembly: GCA_945897395.1. Taxonomy (GTDB): domain Bacteria; phylum Bacteroidota; class Bacteroidia; order Flavobacteriales_D; family Sanyastnellaceae; genus CAIZGX01. The sequence goes on from CAMDFE010000163.1 coordinate 2,936, forward strand.
AATGCCGGTGAAGATGGATCCCACAAGGTATATCCACGAGCCTCGAAGGTGTTGCGAATTCCTCCATTTGGAAATGATGATGCATCTGGCTCCTGCTGAACCAACATGGTTCCCTCAAATTTTTCAATAGCTCTTCCATCGCCCAATGGCTTGAAAAAACTATCGTGCTTTTCTGCAGTTGCGCCTGTTAAAGGTTGAAACCAATGTGTGAAGTGAGTTGCCCCTTTGCTGATAGCCCATTCCTTCATGCCAGATGCGATATGATCTGCAACGTTTCTATCGATGCGCGTTCCTTGGTTGATACAAGACATTAAATTGTCGTACAAATCTTCAGGTAGATATTCACGCATTTTATGCGGATTGAATACATTATCACCGAAGTACTCACTTATTCTTTGTCCGCTTGTAACCCCTGGCAGTGGAACTCTGCTGTTAATTTCCTGTTGCGCGTTTTTTCTTAAACTCATATTTTTTTTCATTGTACCCCCTAATTCATGGGGGTGGTTAGCAAATTTTTCTAATTTTCAGCAAATATACCCCCTCAATTGCAAACACACAACCTCAATTTTGCATGAATTATAAAAATACATCTGCTTTTGTTGTGAATAACTTCATTCTGCCGAACCTTCACTAAATTTGAAACATGAAAAAGACACTTTCCATTATTCTATTCGTGCTTGGGTTTTTCACCCATAACAATTCATACTGCCAAGGCTTACAAGTCAATCCTCCTTCTTCGAATACCAATAAAGTAGTTGCTATTCCGCATGCTTTATATCCTTCAAATTTCTTTTTCAATGAGCCTCAAGTTCTTTCCATTGACTTGAATGAAGCTGGCGATAAGGTTCTAAAGATTGAGCAAACAAGCGGTGTGAATTCAATTTCAATCAATGAGATTCAAACTGAAAAAAAAACACCCGTAAAATCAAGCAGCGATGCCAATGTTTCTCGCGCTTATTTCCTTACAGACAACTTTATTGCTTTTGAAATTCAAAATGAAAAAAATTCATTTGAAATTATTGAAGTGGCTTCTGGCAAAGTGATCGCGACTGTCGTATCAAATAAATTCATTGGTTCAACGACCTCGACGGCTTATTTCTGCAACCAAATAGGAAATACCTCAACCCTTGAAAAATTCGATTTCCAATCGAAGAAAGTTACGCAGTCAAGTACCTTGCCGGGTGAAGTATTCGGCTGGTATTTCTCTGAGACGAAAGGAATAGTAGGTGTGGCAATTCATAGCAACATGCTCTCTCGCATTTATTCCATGGAAAATGAGAAATTGGGGAAAAGTCTTATCGAATTCTCTTCAGGATATTATTTTGAAACAAAAGGATGCAATGCATCTGGAGATGTGTTTTACGGGATTACAAATTTCCAAAGTTTAACTACCTATGCATGCGCAATTTCGAAAACAGGCATAAAGCCGTTAAATAATAAAACCGGTGAAAGCTGCACGGACATTTTTGTTCACGGAAATGATATCGCATTAACAACAAATAGCATCAATGCTGCCGAATATCAAGTATCACAAAACAACACTTTCCAAAAGGT
>CAMDFE010000164.1 GCA_945897395.1 Chryseobacterium gleum
GATGTTCTTCGCTCCGCTCAATTGAAGATTTCCTTCACTGCCATGACACGTTGCGCAACGCTTAATGAAAAGCGCTTGTGCATCAATAGGGCCTTGCGTTTTTGGTTGCTCTGAACACGCTTCGAAACAAAGCGAAAAAACAAAAGCTAACAAAGAGTAAAGTAGTACGTAAATAATCTTCTTGTTCATTCTCAATGCATGAATGCCATTTTCGACCAGTATCCCATGTAAGTCATAGCAACAATACTAATCAACAAACCCAATCCGTAGAAAACTGCAATCTTCTTCGCACGATCGCGACCGTTTGTTGCACGCTTCGCTTTTGAATATCCGATAGTGATAAATACTACTGCGAGAATCATCATTGCAGGGTGTTCGATGAGCATTTTTCTCCAAAGGCCATCGTCATCCTTCATAATATTCTTACCGAGTGCAGAAAGTTCAGTCCATTTCAAAACAACTAAAACTATTCCAACCAATAACTGAATGTGCCAAGTGATTAATGTAAACAAAACCAACTTGCTTGGCTTACCTGATACTGTTTCGTTCTTCTCTTTCAACCATGAAACAACAATAGCCAAAAGCGGTAGAAGCAATAATAAATAAGGAAGTAAAATGTGTAAATGTTTGAAGCCCGTCTGCATAATTATTAATTTTCTTCAAAGCTAATCTTCTTTTTGAAAAACGCCACATCTTTGTTCCCTAGAAAAAAGCTATGAACAAGATTGTATACAACGTAACGGTAAGCGTAAATCCTGAAATTCACGAAGAATGGATTACCTGGATGAAAGACATTCATATACCAGATGTCATGAGCACGGGCAAGTTTCTTCAAAACCGAATATTAAGGGTTCACGGTGAAGAAGAGAACGGTGTTACCTATGCCGTGCAGTATACTGCAGCCAACCGAAGTGAATTAGATGCGTATTTCGCGGAACACGCTCCGCGCCTTCAAAAAGATCACGTGGACAAATACGGCAATAGCGCTGTAGCTTTTCGAACCATTCTTGAATTGTTACACGAATGTTGAGGGTTGCTGTTTTTCTGGAAAAAAGACTAATTTTGCGCCACTAATTACCGAGAGACAATTTATTGAAATGAGTTCTACCCTTCAGCAAGAAAAGCTAAACATGCGTGTTTCGCAAATGGCAGAGAATCTTATTGGTTCTGAAATTATTAAACTAAGCGGAGAAATTCGCGAGCGTATTCATAAAGGTGAAAAAATATACAACTTCACCATCGGAGATTTCAATCCGAAAATTTTCCCAATCCCCGCTGAATTAAAACAATTCATCATTGATTGTTACAACGAAGATTTAACGAACTATCCCGTTGCAAACGGCGTGGTAGAATTGCGCAATGCCGTAGTTCAGATTCTAAAAGAAAAACAAGGTCTCGACTATTCCGCTGAAGAAATATTAATCGCTGGCGGTGCGCGTCCTATCATTTACGCCATCTTCCAAGCTATCGTTGATCCAGGAGACAAAGTAGTTTTCCCAGTTCCATCTTGGAACAACAACCACTACACCCATCTTTCTCATGCGCACCAAGTGTTCGTAGAAACAATGCCTGAAGACAATTTCATGCCGAATGCAGACTTGTTGAAGGAACACATTCAAGGTGCTTCTTTGTTGGCGCTGTGCTCTCCTCTGAACCCAACAGGAACAGTATTTTCGAAAGATCAGTTGGAAAGTATTTGCGACATGGTGTTGGAGGAAAACGAAAAGCGAGGTGCTAATGAAAAACCCTTGTACGTGATGTACGATCAGATTTATTCGTTACTAACATTCGGAGAAACACAACACTTCGATCCGGTTACCCTTCGTCCAGAAATGAGAAAATACACCATCTTCGTAGATGGAATTTCGAAATCACTTGCAGCTACTGGCGTTCGTGTGGGATGGGGCTTCGGACCGAAATTTATCATTGATAAAATGAAGAGCATTCTTGGTCACGTGGGGGCTTGGGCACCTCGTCCAGAACAGATTGCGGCAGGAAGATATTTGCAAGACATTTCGTTGCTCGACAATTATTTGACTTGGATTAAAGAAGAATTACAAACGCGGTTAAACGGATTTTACAACGGATTCGAAAGCTTGCGCGAAAAAGGATTTGCCCTTCGAGCTATTCCTCCAGTCGCTGCTATTTATCTCACGGTTCAATTTAATTTAATTGGAAAGAAAACGGCTGATGGATCTGTGCTCGAAAACACAGGAGACATTACTTCGTATATTCTAAATGAAGCGAAAGTGGCGATTGTTCCCTTCCGCGCGTTTGGATCTTCCGTCGATTCAACCTGGTATAGACTTAGTGTTGGAACGGCTTCTCATGAAGACGTTACCCAATCTATTTCTTCGTTGGAAACTGCTCTTTCGAAGTTGTCCTAATTAAATGTGATGGTATCCTTCACCACGAATAATAGTGAAGGCTCTGTACAATTGCTCTACTAAAATTATTCGAACTAAGTCATGAGGGAATGTCATGTCTGACAATCGAACTTGCTCGTTTGCTCGTGCATAGACTTCATCTGAAAACCCATGCGCTCCGCCTATAACCAACACCCAAGATTTGGTTCCCGCTAATTGTTTCTTTTCGATATGCTTTGAAAAATTAACTGAGGTGAACGCCTTTCCTTTCTCGTCTAACAGGCAAAGAAAATCTTCGGTTTTGAGTTGCTTAAGAATAAGCTCCCCTTCCTTGTTCTTTTGAATATCTGGGGTTAGGCCTTTCGTTCCGATGTCTTTCAATTCAACATATTCGAACGTGCAGTAATGGGGAAGTCTTTTGGTGTAACGCGCAATTCCTTCCTTCACGTAAGGTTCATGGGTATGTCCAATGACCAAGACCTTCACTCTCATTCGCGACGATCTTCTCTGTTCTCTTTTATATCTTGCATCTGCAATGGGTTAGCGGCAAAACTGCGATATTCCTTGCGCTTCAAAAAGATGTCCGTCGCAGTAAATATAGCTGCGCGCAAAGAGGCCTCATCGGCAGTTCCTTGGCCAGCCAAATCATAGGCTACGCCGTGATCGGGAGAAGTTCTAACTATAGGCAGTCCAGCTGTGAAATTTACCCCGCTATCGAAAGCTATCGCTTTGAACGGCGCCAATCCCTGATCGTGATACATCGCTAAAACAGCGTCGAACTTCAAATAAGCTCCTGATCCAAAAAAACCGTCGGCGCCGAAGGGTCCATATACATGAAAGCCTTTTTCCACCTGCTCACGAACTACTGGAAGAATCACTTCCTTCTCTTCGGTTCCAATTAATCCGTTATCTCCAGCGTGTGGATTAAGCCCTAGCACCGCAATACGGGGAGTTGGAATACCAAAATCGCGCTCAAGACTTTCGCGCATTATAGCCAACTTCTCTGTAATCTTTTCTTTCGTAATGTTGGCACTTACCTCTTTCAAAGGAACGTGTCCAGTTACAATTCCAATCTTCAAAGCAGGGCTCACTAAGAACATTAACACCTTTTCTGTACCGGCCATTTTCGCTAAATATTCTGTGTGTCCAGGGAAATTAAAATCTGCGTTCTGCACATTGTCTTTATTGAAAGGCGCTGTAACCAACACATCAATTTTGTTCGACGCCAAATCGTTCGCCGCCATTTCCAAACTTCTACGCGCCATCTCACCGCCAAGTTCAGTCGGTTTTCCCCACTCAATATCTCCTTTAAAATCCTTCCAACAATTCACTAAATTCACTTTTTTAGCAACCGCTTCTTCAGCTGTCAATGCATTTTGGTAAGTGAATTCTTCCATTCCGCCTATACGTTTCGTCTGCTTAATTATTTCAGCATGCGAATAAATAACTGGGACAATATGCTCGAGCATACGGGTGTCGCAAAAAACCTTAATCACGGTTTCAAGCCCAACACCATTCATGTCGCCACAGCTAATTCCAACTTTAACTTTTTCCATTATTCAATGGTTTTCAAACCGAATAATCATTCGGTTTAGATAGCGTAATTCTTTTTTATGAAATCGTACAACAAACGTACTCCTACTCCTACTCCTCCTTTCGTGCGGTAAGCATCTACCTTATTTTGGTAGGCTGGACCAGCAATGTCAATGTGAATCCATGGATAATCTGTGAAGTGCTCCAAGAATTTCGCAGCTGAGATTTGTCCAGCAAAAGGGCCTCCTAGATTCTTCAAATCAGCCACATCACTCTTCATCTCTTCACCGTATTCCTTCCACATTGGGAATTGAATTAATCTTTCCCAAACCTCAAACCCACTGTCCATTAAATTATTCACAACCTTTTGATCGGCAGTAGCCATAACCGCGCTAGCGTAGGTTCCAATTGAACGCACTGCAGCACCGGTCAATGTTGCTAAATCAATTACCAATTCCGGCTTGTATTTCTTCGCATAAACCAAAGCGTCTGCAAGGATTAATCTTCCTTCAGCATCTGTGTTCAATACTTCAACGGTTGTTCCGTCGCTGATTGTTAAAACGTCCTGCGGACAAACTGCATT
>CAMDFE010000165.1 GCA_945897395.1 Chryseobacterium gleum
GTAAATGCGTTTGTCGAATTCCAATCGCGGTCCGCCACCATCAATGGTTACGGTATTCAGTTGTCCCGTGAAGGTGAGTTTCAGATTTCCAAGATCTTTTTCCACAAGTCCCATAGGGCCACCAGAAGGTTTCAAAGTAAAAACAAAAAAGGCAGCATCTACATCGGCCATCGAAAAACGTAAAGAAAGCTTTTCATTCACCGGTAAATCTTCAATGGTAAATTCGCCATTCGATTTTGAAAGTGCACCGCCCAAAACAAGCGGATTCTTTTCCTTAACCACCAAACTGTCTTCTTTGTATACGCGCAGCACCACAAATTCCAAAGGCTTGTTCGTTCGAGCGTCGAAAAGCTTTCCATACACACGTCCCTTTGCTGGAGGCCTTCCCGGTTGTCCTCCTACGCTTCCTCCTGTTCCTCCCGGTCTCCCTCCAGTCTGAGGTTGAGCAAAAGTGGTTCCTACGAAAATAAAGGCAAACAAAAACAGTATTATTGATTTGTGGAATTGGAAAAGGCTATGTGAATTAAATGTCATGCGTTAAGAACAGAAATAAGTGCGAAAAGTTTAATGGGGTAAAGTTAACCAATACAAGGGGTGTATCCCTTAATTTTGCTACTTATGAAACCCATTCCTTTTTCACCTCCGAGAATTGACGAAAAGACAATTGAGGCTGTAACAGCTGTTTTGCGTTCAGGTTGGATAACAACTGGTCCGCAGACACGTGCTTTTGAAAACGATATTAAAGAGTATTGCGATTCTGGTCCGGTTCTATGTTTGAACTCGTGGACCAACGCGGTGGAAATGGTGTTGTATTGGTTTGGAATTGGTCCGGGCGACGAAGTGATTGTTCCGGCATACACCTACGCTGCAACAGCAAATGTTGTTATCCATTTAGGAGCAACCCCTGTTATGGTCGATTGCGCGCCGAATTCAGCGCACATGGACATTGACAAAGTGGCTGCGGCCATGACCGAAAGAACTAAGGCTATAATGCCCGTTGATGTAGGAGGACTTCCTGTTGATTACGATGCGTATATGGAGTTGGCGAAGAATTTTACGAAACGTTTCGAATGGAAGCCAACCAATCGAGCACAAGAGAAGATGGGAAGGCCATTGGTTGTCTCAGATGCAGCGCATTCGTTCGGTTCGTTGTACAAAGGGAAAAGAGTGGGCAACCAAACAGATGTAACAGGATTCTCTTTTCACGCCGTAAAGAATTTAACCACTGCAGAAGGCGGAGCAATTACATTGAATTTTCAAACCGATATTATTTCAGAAAAAATTCGTCAAGAGATTTATGTGAAGTCGCTTCACGGACAATCGAAAGATGCGATGTCAAAATTGCAACCGGGGAACTGGCGTTACGACATTGTTGAAGCTGGATACAAATGCAACATGACTGACATTCATGCGGCCATTGGTAGAGTAGAGTTGGAGCGCTTTCAAGAGAGTTTAGACAGAAGAAAAGAGATTTGTGAAATTTACAATCGCATTCTTGCAACCAATAAGAAGTGCATTCTTCCAACTTTCAAAACAGCTTGGTCAGATTCGAACTACCACTTGTATATGCTTCGTTTAAACAAGTTCACAGAAGATCAGCGCGACGCTGTGATTCTTGAAGTGGCTGCGCAAGGCATTTCATTGAACGTGCATTTCCAACCATTACCGTTGTTTACGTTTTATAAGAGTGAAGGGTATGACATTCACGATTTCCCGAATGCGTTTAATTTCTACAAGAACGAAATTTCGTTGCCTGTCTATTACGATTTGTCGAATGAAGACGCAGAGCGCGTGGCCAATGCCGTTCTGAAGGCAATCAAATAATCGGAATGAAGAGACTGTTCGACATTTGCTTCTCGCTTGCGCTAATCATTGTGTTGTTGCCTTTAGCAATTGTTGTATCTCTTTGGATTGTCTTTGACGATTTCGGTTCTCCTTTTTTTGTTCAGCAACGTGTGGGTTTAGGTGGAAAGAATTTCGGCTTGTTGAAGTTCCGCTCCATGAAGAAAAATGCTGAATTGCAGGGGCAGTTAACGGTGGGAATGAAGGACAATCGCATTACGCGCAGTGGCTATGTTATTCGGAAGTATAAGATCGACGAGCTTCCCCAATTGATAAATGTTTTTCTGGGTGAAATGAGCGTCGTGGGTCCACGTCCGGAAGTTCCGAAATACGTTTTGTTGTACAACGAAGAACAACAAAACGTCCTCAGCATTAAGCCAGGCATTACCGACTTCGCAAGCATTGAGTACGTTCGTGAAAACGAACTCCTCATCGCCTCTTCAAATCCCGAGAAAACGTACATCGAGGAAATCATGCCGGCTAAACTCGCACTCAACCTAAAGTACCTCCGCGAGCAAAGTTTCCTCACCGACATGAAGATTATTCTTCAAACAATAAAAGCGATTCTTTAATAAATCCCTCGCGAACCGTCATCCGCTCCGCGGTCATCACCGAAGGTGTCATCACACGCAGTGTGTCATCCTTCGCAGAAGGTCATCACAACGTGTTGTGTCATCACAACGAAGTTGTGTCATCCATGGACTTTAAAATAATGGCTACACCTTGTTGAGCTTCCTCCATGGTAATCGTCAAAGGTGGCGCAATACGGAAACTCCACGGACACGACAAAAACCAAAAGCTGAGAAGTCCGTTTCTCAAATTTTCTTCAACCACTTGCTGAACCACTTCAGCACTCTCCATGTCAATGGCGAAGAACAATCCCTTTCTTCGAATTTCGATAACGTTTGGATGAGCGCTTAATTTTTCTTCAATGAATTGTCCAATCGTTTCAGCGTGATTCAGCAATTCTTCATCGTTTATTTGCTCCAAGAATGCATGCGCTGCTGCGCAAGCAACTGGGTGTCCAGCGAAGGTGCTAATGTGTCCTAGAAATGGATTGTACGAAAGCTCGCGCATGTTTTCTTGCGAGGTAACCAAGCATCCGATTGGCATTCCTCCGCCGAGTGCTTTGCCCAAAGTTATCACGTGAGGAACCACTCCGAAGTGTTCGAAAGCGAACACTTTCCCGGTGCGCCCCATGCCGCATTGAATCTCATCGAACACCAGCAGCGCACCAACCTCTTCGCATTTGTTTTTCAACGCACGCAAATACAAGTCATTCGGAATGCGAATCCCTGCGTCTCCTTGAATGGTTTCAAGAAAAACACCAGCCGTTTTTTCAGTAATGAAATCGAGATCTTCCCAGTTGTTCAATCGAATGAAGTTCACACCGGGCATAAGCGGACGGAAATTTCTTTTCTTTACTTCATTCGCACTAATGGCCATAGCGCCAGTCGTACTTCCGTGATACGATCCTACAAACGCAACAATCTCCTTTCTTCCTGTAACGCGCTTCACCAATTTTATAGCTGCCTCAATCGCTTCCGTTCCGCTATTCACGAAGTAGCAACAATTCAATTCAGTTGGAAGTAATTTCAATAAACTTTTCGCAGCGTTGTCCTGCGCTTCTTGAATAAATTCACCATACACCATCGTGTGCAAGTGCTTATCTACCTGCGCATGAATTGCCTCGCGAATAAGCGTATTTCCATGCCCCAGATTACTCACCCCAACACCACTCACAAAATCCATAATCCGCGAACCATCTTTCTTATAAACGTACAACCCCTCCGCACGCTCCACCTCAATTCCCAACGGAAACGGTGTCGTCTGCGCTAACCCCTTCTCAAAAAATATGTTTGATTGGCCCATTTGATATTATTCAATAATGATTTCGTCAAAGAAAACCCACGGCTTCCCGCCAACCCCCAAATGCCATAAAGGAATTTTATCGAACGCCGGAACCGCAACACACTTCACATATTTCACTGCACTAACATCGCCTTTGTAATTCTTGTCGAAGCTCGCAGTGTATTCATGCATCTGCGGACCTTCAGCGCGTTGCTGTGAAGTGTAGTCTTGCGAATACACTTCGTCGTAAGACTTTCCATCTTTACTCACAAAGAATTTTACGTTGGAAGGAAACCATATCCATGGACGAATATCTTGATAAGCAGAAAGCGAAATCTTTTTGATGTTCGTCGGATTTTTCAATTCAATAACACATTCCATTTTGCCATTGTATCCTTGCCATACACCCGTTCTGAAATCGAGTTTTCCACGAATACCATCAACAAGCGCATCATTTCCACCTGCAGTGTATTGCGCGTCGTAGTTGCCCACTTCCTTCATCACTAAATTTCCTGAACGCTTGTAGAAGATTGCTTCTATCCAAGGACTGTCAATCTCTTGGTCTGAACCGGCCAAGGCTTTTACAAGTATGGTACATGTTTTTGTAATCTTGAATGGCTCGGAATAGAAGAATCCTTTTTTCTTGCTTCCACCTTCTTCCATTATTTCAACTTTAATTTTAGAAGCACTATTCAAACACGAAATTGAAATCATTTGCTCGCCTACGAATGCGCGATTGGGCGCAGTGATGATTGGCGCAGGGACAATGTTTTTT
>CAMDFE010000166.1 GCA_945897395.1 Chryseobacterium gleum
GCCGTTGAGGTGTTCTGCGAATACAATGGTTTTCATGTTCAGTTCGGTATTAGATGATTTTCGCCTCTTGATGTAACAATGTGATTAATTCTGCAGCGTTAGCTGGATCTACAAATTTGCAAGCGCTCTTAGCAGGTGGCAATTCGTAATTGTTTACTGAAGTAGTTGCCGCAGTACTTTCAACAGAAACAACTTCAAGCACTTTAGTGCGCGCCGCCATAATGCCCCGCATGTTCGGAATTCGTTGCTCTGCCATTCCTTTCGCAGCGCTGATTACCGCAGGAAGATTAACTTCTAACACTTCCATTCCACCTGTAACCTCTCTTTCGCAAGTAGCAACACCGTTTGCCACATCTAGCTTTGCAGCCAATGCAACCAAAGGCATATCTAAAAGTTCAGCCACCATTCCAGGGACAACAGAACCGTTGTAGTTAATGGTTTCCTTTCCACATAAAATTAAATCGAATCCTTTGTCTTTGGCGTAATTCGCAATATGAGTAGAAACACTCAAAGCATCTGACTCGGGAGCGTCAATGCGAACAGCATCGTCAGCACCTATTGCCAAAGCCTTGCGAATGATTTGTTCGTAGTCTACTCCGCCAACGCTAAGAACAGTAACGTTTCCGCCTTGCGCTTCTTTCAATTCTAACGCACGAACAAGGGCGTACCATTCGTCATACGGATTAACTATGAAGTTTACTCCAGCCTCATCGAATGAAGAGTTGTTGTTGGTGAAGGCAATCTTCGACGTAGTGTCGGGCGCCTTACTCACACAGACTAAAATTTTCATGTTGCAGTTTTAAGGCTGCGAAGTTACGAAAGCAAGGGCCAAATTTTAGAATTTCAACCGATGATTTATTGAATCATTTCCAACTGACGCGCGACCTTTTGTAGAATCTCGAAAACAGTCTCTGCCATTACGTTTTCACTGTCGAGTGTTGGATTGATTTCCGTGAATTCCAAACAACAGATCCGTTCGTTTTGAAGTAACTCAAGGATTAAGTCAGCAGCCTCACGCTCGTTAATTCCACCTTTTACCGGTGTTCCAGTACCTCTTGAAACCGTAGGATCCATGGAGTCTACGTCGAAACTGATATAAATCTTATCACATGCACTCAAGTATCTCAAGATCTCACGGCTCAACTTCGTGATACCCGTTTTGCGCAGTTCGTTGGTTGTTACAACTTTCACTTTGTTCTGCTTAATCAATGCAGCCTCTTGCTCTTCGAAGTCGCGAAGGGTTATGTAGACAAGGTCGCGGTATTCAATCTTCGGACAGATATCTCCCACGTTCTTCAACATTTCCCACAAATCAATGGTCTCGTAATCGAGGTCATTCACTTTTTCTTCAATGTTGTCTTCGTTCAAAGCTACTGCCAATGGCATACCGTGAAGGTTTCCACTTGGACTCGTATAAGGGCTGTGTAAGTCGGCATGCGCATCAATCCAGATAACGCCCACTCGCGATTCAGGATAAGCCATGCGAATTCCAGCAAGTGTTCCTCCAGCATTGCTATGGTCGCCGCTTAATAGTAAAGGAAAACGATTGTCGCGAATGGTGTCGCGAACCGCAGCGCCAATGCGCTCGTACATCTTGAGAACGCTGCGAATATGCTTCGCGTAACGGCTACCAGGATTGTTGTGCAATGCAGCATTGTCGTTTGGAATGACAATGCTTCTGTATTTTTTGAAAAAGCCTGAACGGAAGTCGAGAGCTGCAATTTTCAATGCATCTACACCTAGACTAGATCCGCGTGTTCCTGCTCCAACTTCACTCGGAACTTCGATAATTCGAATGTTTTTCGCTTTTTTGTTAATCATAATGCAAAGATAGTTATTGGGTCTTAGTTCGAATTATTTCTTCTCAATTCCGATTGCAAAAATGACATTTCGTTTATTGAAGTCCCAATTCATTTCGCGCCATTCTGCAATAGACTTGGTAACCACATAACCGTTCTGGCTGTGAACATCGCAACCAATGCAAAGTAACGTTGTTGGTTGAAGGTGCTCGCGTAAATCGTCGTACACATGATGGCTGCGATAAGGCGCATCCATGAAAAGTTGAGTCACTCTGAATTCTGAAGATTGTCTTTCCAACATCTTTATCTTCTTCATACGCTCACCTCGCTCACGTGGAAGATATCCGTGGAAGGTAAACGATTGTCCATTCAAACCAGAGGCTGCAAGTGTCAAAAGAATTGAGGAGGGTCCAGTTAAAGGAACCACCGGAATACCCATACGATGCGCTTCAGCAACAATCACCGCTCCCGGATCTGCTATACAAGGCATACCTGCTTCACTCATGAGTCCAGCGTTCTTTCCTTCGAGAATGGGCTTCAACCAATCATCGTAACCAAGCTCCTTACTGTGCTCATTAATAACGTTTAAAGTAATTTCATCAAAAGCTTTTGTGTATCCGACTTTACGTAAATATCTGCGAGCCGTTTTTAACTCTTCTACAAAGAATATGTCTATTTCTAAGAGGAGTTCATTGTTGAATGGAAGGTGTTCCATCTGATGTAAATCTCCAATTGGGGTAGGGAAAAGGTAAAGTGTACCTGGATTTATTTTAGACATAAGTGCGTTTCGAAGGGTGTTTTTTTTGCGAGTGTGAAGGTACTGCAACATTGGCTGTCCCTTCAAACAAAAAAAGACAGCCGCAGCTGTCTTCTCTTTCAGTTTAAAATATTATAAATCGTCGAAAGAAATGTCGCTTGATGAGGAGGGTGTGGGTTCCTCTGCTTTTGATTCGGCAGCCGGTGCAACATCTTCACTGGTTGATTCAGAATGTTCGTTTTCCGTCGTTTCGAATTCAGACTCGCGGAAATCACCGGTGTCCTGCAGTTGGCGAATGTGATTAATGGTGTCTTCCAATCCTTCAATAAATTTATCGAAGTCTTCTTTATACAAGAAAATTTTGTGCTTTTCGTAGCTAGCTTGACCGCTATCTGAAAACCCAGAGCGCTTGCTCTCCGTGATAGTCATGAATAAATCGTTGCCTCTCGTCGTTTTCACATCGAAGAAATACTTGCGTTTACCCGCGCGTACCTCTCTAGAAAATACATCGTCACGGTAGTTACTTCCTTCTGTCATAGCTGTATAAGTTTTCGTTCAATTTGGTTAAGTGTACCAAAAATAAAAAAAATACTCACATATCAAAATATTCTTGCCTCTTTTTACAACAAATCGTTCAGGGTCGGGGTAAGACGATAACGGTCTTCACCGTAACGGCTAGCCAATTTCTTCATTTCCCAAGCAACCTGATCAAGACCCAATTCTTTTCCCCATGCAATTAGACCTTTCGGATAATTCACACCTTTGGTCATGGCCAGATCTAAATCCTCAGCACTGGCGAGGCCTGTGCGCAATGCCTCGTAGGCCTCATTTATGAGCATGCACAGTATTCGCTTGCCAATTTCTTCTTGACTTAATATGTTTAAGGTTTCAGTGGCACTGGTAACTCCTTCAGCATAGGAATAAAAACCTCTTTTGGTCTTCCTTCCCAACCATCCGGCTTCTACATGGCGCTTTTGCGTGGTGCTTGGAGTATATCGAGGATTGGAATAATTCGCAGCGAAGACGCTTTCAGTAACTGCGTAGTTAACGTCGTTACCAATGAGGTCCATCAATTCAAACGGTCCCATCTTGAATCCCAAAGCCTTCATGGCTTCATCAATTTCGAAATAATTAGCCATCCCTTCGTCATACATGCGAAGCGCTTCCGAATAAAACGGACGAGCCAAGCGGTTTACAATAAATCCGGGCAAGTCTTTCGCAACAACAGGAGTTTTCCCCCAATCACTTATTGCAGTTTGAATTTCACCAAGTCTATCTGTGTTGGTTTGAAGGGCAGGAATTATTTCAACCAAAGGCATTAAAAAGGCTGGATTGAAAAAATGAATTCCCCAAACGCGTTCAGGGTGTTTGCATGCCGAAGCAATAGCCGTAACGGAGAGACTGGAAGTATTGGTTGCTAGAATACGGGTCTTCGGAAGCAAGGCGTCGAGTTCAGCAAATACGGCTTTCTTCACCGCAAGGTCTTCCACAATGGCTTCTATAACCCAATCGCAATCGGCCAAGTCATTCATATATCGAACAAAACTGACTTGTGCAAAAAGGGCAGTTTTCCTTTCTTCAGTAATCTTTCCTTTTTCAACCAATTTCGAGAATTGGGCATCTAAGCTGATCTTGGCGCGATCCAAGGCTTCTTCATTCGTATCGAATAGAGCAACATGCTCGTTACCCATTAAGGCCACTTGCGCAATTCCAGTGCCCATGGCACCCGATCCAATAATTCCTATTTTCATGTTGCAAATTTCGTTAGTTTTGGTGAAGTGACTGCACCTTATTTCAAAATACATTTTCTTTTCTTTTTGAGCTTCATGAGTTTTTCTCAT
>CAMDFE010000167.1 GCA_945897395.1 Chryseobacterium gleum
GAATAGTTTTCTATACCCGAGCAATACCCGAGTTCTTTCATCATTTCAATATCGTAGTTCACTCGCTCCTCTAGGCGTTTCGCTTCTAATGTTTTCCCTTCTTTGTTGAAATTAGTTGTCTGCACAACCATGTCTTGCTGAATCTGCCAGATGGCATCGTGCAACGTCTCCTTCGAAGTCACAAACAAGTTCGCGGGGAAAACAGTTGTTTGATCGAAAGATGTTGAGGTCTTCCCGAGTACCGGATCCAACATCTTGATACTCTCAATTTCATTTCCGAAAAACACCACGCGCAAAGCGTAGTCTGCATAAGCCAAGAATATATCCACCGTATCGCCCTTCACGCGAAACATTCCGCGTTCTAGTTCGGCGTTTGTTCGGCTATATAGCGACTCTACCAATTTATACAAAAACGACTGTCGGCTCAATTTCATGCCAACGTGAATAGGAATAACACTTTTATGAAATTCCTGCGGATTCCCGATACCGTAAATGCATGAAATGCTCGCTACCACTATTACATCTCGTCTTCCGCTTAACAATGAACTTGTGGCAGCCAAACGAAGCTTTTCAATTTCCTTGTTAATGCTCAGATCTTTTTCTATGTAGGTATTTGTAACCGGCAAATAAGCCTCGGGCTGATAGTAGTCGTAATAGCTCACGAAATATTCGACTAAATTCTCTGGAAAGAACTGCTTGAACTCGGAATATAATTGTGCTGCTAATGTTTTGTTGTGACTGAGTATTAACGTTGGCCGCTGGGTTTGTGAAATGACATTGGCAATAGTAAACGTCTTACCACTTCCTGTTACACCAAGCAATGTTTGATATTTCTCATTCTCATTCAGACCTTTCACCAAATCGTGAATAGCCTCGGGTTGGTCACCTCCAGGCGTGAAGTCTGTTATCAATTTGAACTGCATACGAGCGAATTTAGATTAGAAAAACTGAGGTACAAAAAAAGGCCCTAAATCGGGCCTTTTCAAGAATAACTTATATGCTATTTATTCGCCTACAACTTCGAAGTTGAACGTAGCACTTACCTCTTTGTGTAATTTAACACGAGCTTCATAAGTACCTAAGTTCTTAATGTGCTCTTCAGAGATGCTAATGCTCTTTCTGTCGATTGCAAAACCTTCTTTCGCTAGAGACTCAGAAAGTTGAATAGTGTTGATGCTACCGAAGATTTTTCCGGTATCAGAAGCTTTAGTAACCAACTTAATGCTTACAGAAGCAATCTTCTCAGCAGTTGCTTGCGCTTCAGCCAAAATTTTCGTTTCCTTGTGAGCACGTTGCTTCAAGTTCTCTGCGTGCATCTTCAATGCTGAATCTGTTGCAGGAACCGCGTATCCTCTTGGGATTAGGTAGTTACGAGCATAACCAGCTTTTACTGCTACGATCTCGTCTTTAGCTCCTAATTTCTCAATGTTTTCTTTTAGTATAATTTGCATGACTAGTCCTCCTTAATTTATTTCAACATGTCAGCTACGTATGGCATTAATGCCAAATGACGCGCCTTTTTAATTGCCTGAGAAACTTTACGTTGGTATTTCAACGAAGTTCCAGTAAGACGACGAGGAAGAATTTTTCCTTGCTCGTTGCATAACTTCAATAAGAAGTCACCGTCTTTGTAGTCGATGTATTTGATACCTGATTTCTTGAAACGGCAATACTTTGCTTGCTTGGTTTCAATATCAATTGGATTGAGGTAGCGGATTTCTGAATTATCGCTCATGGGTTCAATTTTTTAGGTTATGCCTCTTTAGAAGCGGCTTTCTTTTCTTTTAATTTGTTTCTGCGGCTTTCTGAATATTCCAAGTGGAATTTATCCATTACAGTAGTTAAGAAGCGAATAACGCGCTCGTCGCGACGGAATTCAGTTTCTAGAACACCTATAACATCTCCAGCAGCTTCAAACTCGATTAGATAGTAGAAACCAGTTGATTTTTTCTGAATTGGGTAGGCCAATTTGCGGAGGCCCCAGTTCTCTTCGTGTTTAATCGAAGCGCCTTTTGTTTTCAGAAATTTTTTGAACTTGTCTACTGTTTCCGCCGCCTGATCATCAGACAGCACGGGAGTCAAAATGAAAACAGTTTCGTAACGATTCATGATATATTGATTTTAAAATGGACGGCAAAAGTACGAAAAACTTTCAAACTTCCAAGCTTTCAGTGGAATAGCATAGAAAAAAGTTAGTCTAACTCCCAAATCCGATTCTTTTTCCGAAGGCGAAAACCCGCTAACGAATGCTTTTGCCAAAAATGAAGAACCAAATAGATGACAATGGGCGAACCAAAGGTTAGAAAAGAAAGGTAGACAAATGAAAGACGTATTCGATTTGAATTCATATCTAGCTTCTTACCTAAAGCTTCGCAAACCCCAAAAAATCTGAGCTCACAAAAATCAAATAAGGACTTCAAAAAATTCATTTCGTTTCAGTTTTTCAGCACCTAAAGCGCAATTTAAGCATTTTCTCGGTTCACAGTACATTCCATACAAATGAATGAGTCCTTGCGATTCTAGGGCATTTGATCCGACGACATCATGAATTTTCCACAAACGCGTAATTCGATTGTCTTCAAGCGGAATTAGTTCTAGCAACTCGAGTGCTCTTTCAGCATAAGACTCATCCATTTTTCTTTCGTGAAGAAAAAACAACAACGGCGCAAAAACATTAACAGCCAAATGGGCGAACAACGGATTCATTCTTCCTTTTTTATATAACTCTAATTTCCACTCCTTCATTTCGGCCTTATTAAAAATCATATTCCACCAAAGCGAGATTTGAGGAAGTTCATCGGCTAATTGCTCAATGCGGACTTTATTGTTTCTCTTCGGGCGTATTTTTCCTGTATTGAGCGCTTGAGGAGATAAGGCATTCCATTGATTGGCTTCAATAAGAGCAGAAGCCTTTTTCCAAATAACCGCTTTCGACCTCGCCGCTTCGAATCCGAACATCTGAAGCAACACTGCTTTTAGCAATTCAGGTTCATCTATCAATCTAAGCGAATTGCGAAAAGTAAATCGCGTGGCTACATTTTCAAATAAATCTCCGTTCAATCCAAACCCAAAGGCTCGAAAAAACTTTTCGTAAAAAAGCTGCAAAAGATCTCCGTTCAGTTCCGATGATCTGCTGCGCCACTCGGAAACTCTTTTTTCTAAACGCTCTACCGCCATTCGGTTGATCCAATTTATTCGAACAACACTCCGCAAGTCGCCGAAATTACCACCACAAGGAATGTGGTCCTGAATGTTTTTCCATTGCTGAACCGTTTCCCATTGACCCGGAATGATGTAGTTTTTTAATTCCAGGGTTGGAACGTTGGCTGGAACGTGCTGGTCCATTTCGTAAACAACGTGCAGAATTACATTGTCGTATCGCGGATCACCCGTGTGCCCGTGAAGCAGCCAATCCGATGATTTCAAATGAAGTTCAACCGGGCCGCACCAGAGGACGTCTCCGATTTGAACCCGCGCATCCATGAAATCTGGTCCCGCATGTCGGTTTAAAAAACCAGCGTATTCAACCTGTACAACATTGCCATCTGTTGTTGTCAAAGGCAGTTGGGAGAACGACTGTGTTCGCCAAACGAAATGTAAAAATTCTTCTTTCATGATTCGAATTTCTGATGACTATTCCAGAAAGTCAAGAAATGCTTATGCCATAAAAACGCTGTGTACCCTGATTTTACTTATCTTTATAACGCATAAAATTTTTGAAATGAAGCATCTTTACCTTTTTATTTTCCTTGCACTATCGATTCACACGCTTGCACAGCCAGGCGATACCACAATCGTTCAAACCTTCACGTTTGAGGCACAAAACAATCCTGCAACCGGCTATGACTCGCCTGGAAGAAGGTGGTTCCAATTCCCTGCTTCGAACAATGGCGTGAATTACCAAAAGGTTTTGATGTATCATACATTAAAATGCTTTAGCGACGGAACAGCAGGCGGATTAGCCTACCCATGCGGCGAGTGGGACTATTTATCCTACAACTACCTTTTCGAGAATACTGGAATGCTCGATTCAACGATTCAGCAGCATCCGCATTTCTTAATCAACAATCAAAATTTCAGCACTGCTGCCATTCGTGCTACCGCACCATTTGACATTTTTCAAATGGAGCAAATCACTTCAACATTAAATAATCCTGGCGATGCTATCTCATTTAGCGTTGGCAATAACATTCAAACATCAAACGCACCTTTCGCAAGTGATGCAAGCGCACGTTACCAATGGCTCTATTCGTCAACAGAACTTGCTAGCGCTGGTGTTCAAGCTGGAAATATTTGGCAGATCGGTTTCGATCTTTCTGGGAATGCGGGTGCTTATCAGAACCTACGCATTCGAATCAAATCAACCGCTGCAACGACGTTGACTG
>CAMDFE010000168.1 GCA_945897395.1 Chryseobacterium gleum
TGACCGCGGAAACTTTTGCTTCTATGCACAAGAGTTACTTCTTTAGCCACACCGTTCGCAAGGAATACCGCCCAATCTAATGCAGAGTCTCCACCTCCACTGATGATAACCGACTTATTGCGATAGAACTCTGGGTCGCGAACGATGTATTCAATTCCCTTGTCTTCAAAATCTACGATGTTTGAAATAGGCGGTTTACGCGGCTCGAAGCAACCCAATCCTCCAGCAATGGCAACTATCGGAGCACGGTGCTTCGTTCCTCTTGTGGTGGTTACAATGAACATCCCGTCTTCTGTCTTCTCGAAAGACTCCGCGCGGTCACCCAAGGTAAAACCCGGTTTGAACGGCTCGGCTTGTTTCATTAAATTATCTATCAGCTCACCAGCCAAAATTACAGGGAACCCAGGAATATCATAGATGGGTTTCTTCGGATAAATTTCAGTCAATTGTCCGCCTGCCTGAGGCAGAGCATCTATCAAGTGACAACGTAATTTCAGAAGTCCAGCTTCAAAAACGGTAAACAAACCACATGGGCCCGCACCAATAATAAGGATATCAGTTTCAATCATAAGTGTGAAGTCGAGCAAAAATAATCCTTTCAACAGACATACCGCTCAATCTTATAAAAATCATTAACATTTGAAGGGGAATAATGTTTTTTTGCACTTTCAAAAAGAATAAATCTTAAATTGTGCTACCTAAAACCTTGTCAAATGAAAAAACTATTATCCTTTTTTGCGGTTGTTATTAGCTTAAATACCATGGCTCAGTGCGATGGGAATAGGTATTTGAACTACATCTTCAACGATGTTCAAGTGACGTCTGATGTTCCTTACGGACAAAACTTAAAAAACAACGGAACGAGTCAAATCTTGTTGTGCGATGTTTACCAGCCTGTTGGTGATAACGTCATGAATAGACCAGCAGTGATTGTTGCTCACGGCGGATTTTTTCTTTCGGGATCGAAGACTGGCGCCGATGTAGTTCCTATTTGCGAGAGACTCGCTAAGATGGGCTATGTTGCTATATCTATTGAATACAGATTGGGTGTTACCATTACTGCGAACTTAGCTGGACCAATGACCGAAGCAGTAATGCGTGGTGTTCAAGATGGAAAAGCAGCAGTGCGTTTTCTTCGTAAGACAGTTGCTGTTGATGGAAATCCCTATAACATAGACCCCAACGAAATCTACATTGCTGGATCTAGCGCAGGTGGATACATTGCTTTGCATATGGCCTATTTAGATGAAATGGCCGAATTGCCAGCGTATGTCAACACGAGCAATCCAGGATTATCTGGTGAGTTAGAGGGTGACAGTGGAAATCCGGGATATCCTTCAGATGTAAAAGCTATTGTAAACATTGCCGGAGCCATTGGCGATACGGCATGGATTCATGCTGGCGACGAGCCTGCCTTGTTGTTTCACGGAACGAATGACCAGACGGTTCCTTACGGATCTGCCATGCAATATGCATTCGGTGTAGCACCTGTTGTTGAAGTAGATGGAAGTCAAAGTATTAACGAGAAAATGGATCAGATTGGATTGGAGCATTGCTTCGAAATTTATGAAGGACAAGATCACGTACCTCACATGACGAATGCGGCGATTTTAGACACAACCATGAGTATTATGTCGAATTTTCTAACGCATCATATTTGTTCTATTCCACTTGATTGCACCTACCGCACAATAACTGTTGGAACGGAAGAGTTAACTGTATTAGAAGAAGAACTGTTGGTTTATCCTAATCCGGCTAATTCAACTTTATTCATTGCAAGCAACGATTTGAAGGAAATTGAAGTCTACAACATGACTGGCGCATTGGTTAAAACTGAATTCAACTCGAACCGCATGGAAGTCTCAGCGCTTCCGAATGGATTGTACGTTTTCAGATTAACTACTTCGAAAGGAAAAACGAACAAAACAGTACTTATTCAACATTAAAATGAAACGCTTTTTCAGACTCTCCTATTTACTTCTTGCCTTGCTCGGAACGGCAACAATTGTGACTACACAAACATCTTGTTCTAGTTCTCAGAAAGGGTTTAATTATTCTTCGCATAGTAAGCAGAATAAAAAGAATCAACGCTTTGCGAAATCACGCGTAAAGAAAACGAAAGGTGATCACACTAAGGTGAAATGCAAAACACACTAAGATAAAAAAAGCCCCTCGGGGCTTTTTTTTTATGCGTCTAATTCGCTCGTGAAGTGGAAACTCAATTCCGGATAGTTCTGCTTCTCCATGTCGAGCATGAACTGACTGGGAGCTAGAAACACATCTCGGTCTTCTTTGTCTTTCACAATGTTGTTTCCTTTGATGCGTAAAAATTCTGTAAGCTTCGCTGGATCGGTAGTGGTGATCCAACAGGCTTTGTAATAAGACTTCGGCTCGAAAATACATTTCGCTCCGTATTCGTTTTCCAAACGGTATTTAATTACTTCAAATTGAAGTTCACCAACTGTTCCAACAATTTTACGAGAGCCAGGTTCTTGGAAGAATACCTGGGCAACTCCCTCTTCAGTCAACTGACGAATTCCTTTGTCTAATTGCTTTGTCTTCATTGGATCGCGATTCACCAATTCTTTGAAGATCTCTGGAGAGAAACTCGGAATACCCTTAAACATCATGTTCTCCCCTTCCGTAAGCGTATCGCCTATCTTGAAATTTCCAGTGTCGTATAAGCCCACCACATCGCCAGGATAAGCCTCTTCGATGGTTGACTTTGCTTGAGCCATAAACGTAACCGGATTAGGGTATTTAAACTCCTTCGCCAGGCGAACATGCTTGTAGAATTTATTCCGCTCAAATTTCCCGCTGCAAACGCGTAAGAAGGCAATGCGATCGCGGTGACGCGGATCAATGTTCGCGTGTATCTTGAAAACAAATCCGCTGAACTTTGCTTCGGTTGGATCTACTTCTCTTGTCTCTGTTTCGCGTGAACGCGGGGTTGGAGCAATCTCAATAAATTTCTCTAACAACTCACGCACCCCGAAATTATTCATAGCTGAACCGAAAAACACAGGAGCTAACTTTCCTGCTTTGTACGCTTCAACATCAAACGGATCATATACATTGCTAATGAGCTCAACGTCTTGACGCAATTCATTCGCGTATTGTCCAGCCAATTCATCGAGAATTGGATCATTCAAATCTTCGATGTGAACTATATTTTCTTCAACTTTAGTCTTATTCGATGCGAATAAATTAATACTCTTATCGTAAAGTTTGTAAACACCTTTGAAACTGAATCCCTTCGATATTGGCCAAGACAACGGCTGAACTTTAATAGACAGCTTCGTTTCCAATTCATCGAGAATATCGAAACCATCACGTCCTTCCAAATCCATCTTGTTCACGAATACAATAACAGGCGTATCGCGCATGCGACAAACTTCCATCAATCGCTCAGTCTGTGTTTCAACACCCTTCACACTATCAACTACCAAGATCACACTGTCAACAGCTGTTAGCGTGCGGTACGTATCTTCTGCGAAATCTTTGTGACCGGGAGTATCGAGCAAATTAATTTGCTTGCCCTGGTATTCAAATACCATCACCGAAGTCGCAACAGAGATTCCTCTCTGTCTTTCAATCTCCATGAAATCGGACGCTGCTGTCTTGGTAATCTTGTTACTCTTTACAGCACCTGCTGTTTGTATTGCACCACCAAAAAGCAAAAGCTTTTCAGTTAATGTTGTTTTACCCGCATCGGGGTGAGAGATAATTGCAAACGTTCTTCTTCTTCCTATTTCTTCTTGCGCACTGGCCATGTTCTTCCTTTGTTATTTCGCAGCCGACGGCTCTACGTAAGCTTTAATTTTAATGACAGTGGTTATTTCCGGTTCTGTATTCGCCGTAATGGTCACTGACTTCTCTTGATCTTTTTCTTTTTTGGTACTATCGAACTTCACCTTAATAGCTGCCGATTGTCCGGGCTTAATTGGATCCTTTGGCCATTCCGGAACAGTGCATCCGCACGATCCTTTGCAGTCTTCAATAATTAAATCTTCCTTGCCCGTATTTGTGAAAGCAAAATCGAACTCACGCTTCTCCCCTTCTTTCAACCGACCGAAATCGTGCACCATCTTTTTGAATTTCATTTTCGTTTTCGGGCGTGCAATAGACTCTTCACCTGAACCCTGTTCAGGAGCCACCTTTGGAAGAACCACAGGTGCAGGCTGACTTGGGATAACTTCTCCAGTGTTGGTTGAAGAAGTAGAACAACTTGCGAAAACAAGCAGTGCGCTTCCAAAAACAATTACTAGCTTTTTCATTTTCTTATTTTTTCGATTTTGATTTACCCATTTTGTATTCATCGAATCCCAGTGGCATTTTCTCAAATTCACCATTGACAAGAATTTC
>CAMDFE010000169.1 GCA_945897395.1 Chryseobacterium gleum
AAAGAAATGACTGCGAAGAACGCAGCAGACAACAACAGAGCGGTGGCAGTAGTTATGGATAACTTGGTTTATTCAGCGCCATCTGTCAACGAAGAAATTCCAAACGGAAAATCAGTAATCACATTTGGTTCTGGTGACAACCGTGACAATCAAATTATAGAAGCGAAAGACTTAGCAGGATTATTAAAAGCCGGTTCTCTTCCAGCACCAGCGAAGATTATTGACGAAGTTGTTGTTGGTCCAAGCCTTGGAGCCGAGAACATTAAGGCAGGAGTTTGGTCGTTCATTGCAGCATTCATTGTTATTCTTCTTTACATGATGTTCTACTACGCTTGGGCGGGTTGGGCAGCAAACGTTGCATTGGTTGCTAACTTGTTCTTCTTGATTGGTGCGCTTGTATCATTGGGCGGAACATTGACTCTTCCTGGTATCGCCGGTATCGTGTTAACCATGGGTATGGCCGTCGATGCGAACGTATTGATTTACGAACGTGTGAAAGAGGAATTGCGTTTAGGTAAGCCAGTATCAGTGGCTATGTTAGACGGATTCAAAAAAGCGTTGGGTGCGATCATCGATGGTAACGCAACAACATTGATTTCCGGATTGGTCTTGTTGTTTGTTGGAACGGGACCTATGAAAGGATTCGCAACGACGTTGATCATTGGTATTTCCACAACGTTATTTACTGCAATTGTTATCTCTCGTTTGATTCTTTACAAGCGTTTAGATAGCAAGAAAGAAATTACGTTCTACAGCAACATTACTAAGAACTGGTTTACGAAGATGAACTATGACTTCGTAACTAAGCGTTACTTGTACTATGGAATTTCTGCAACCATCTTAATTGCTGGTGCGGTATCTTGGTCTACACGCGGATTCAACATGGGTGTTGACTTTGTTGGAGGAACGTCTTTCAAAGTGAAGTACGAAGAGAAGATTGATCCAGAAGCTGTTCGTAACGCCCTTTCAACTGCATTGGTTGAAAACGGAAATGCTTCAGCAAGCACTGTTCAAGCGATTGGTACTTCAGGAAACGAATTCAAGATTACGACCAATTACTTGATTAACGACAATTCTAACGATGTTGCACAACGCGTGCAAACAGACGTAGATAATGCGTTAGGAAAAGTTGGAAAGCACGAGATTACTACTTCATACAAAGTAGATGCGTCGATGAGTGATGACTTTAGAGCAGAAGCTATTTGGGCTGCAATACTTACGTTGTTATTGGTAGGTATCTATGTTGTGTTCCGCTTCCGTAAAATTGACTTTGCAATTGGTGCAACCGTAGCGTTGTTCCACGATGCATTGATGGTAATCTGCGCGTTCACGTTGTTGAACGGATTGGTTCCATTCACATTGGAAGTGAATCAAAACTTCGTTGCGGCTATCTTAACTGTAATCGGTTACTCGATCAACGATACTGTTGTAATCTTTGACCGTATTCGTGAATACTTCCGTGAGCGTCGTAACCCAGAATTGAAGTCTACTATCAATGATGCATTGAATAGCACACTTGGCCGTTCAATCAATACGTCTATGACGGTATTGTTGACATTAGGTGTAATGTTCATCTTCGGTAGCGATGATATTCGTGGATTCGTATTCGCAATGATTATTGGAGTAATCAGCGGGGTTTATTCAACCTTGTTTATTGCAACTCCGATTGTTGTTGATATGCGTCAATTGTTTGCAAAGAAAGAAGCGAAATAAAATCGCATTAGAATACTTTGAAAGTGCCGGGATTTTCCCGGCATTTTTCTTTGAATGAAGTTTAACACGCTTACCTTTGCGGCATGAGTACTGGCGAGATTTTCATGATTTTGTTCATCTATCTTTTGCTTTTCGGAGCGAAAGGAGTGCCGTCGATTGCGCGGACCTTGGGCAAGACTATGTATCAGTTTCGCAACGCAGCCAAAGACGTTCAAGACGAAATTTTGAAGAGTGCCGATGACATGCGTAAACAGGCTCGCGCTGAAGTTCCTCTAGATCAGCTGATGAACGAAGAAGAGCCAGCACCAATTCGTCCAGCAACGCCTGTTGCGTCTCCTACTCAAGAAGAAACGAAAACCATTCCTGCAGATGATGTTCAACCGGGAGCAGCTGTATAATTCAAACGGAGAAGAGCTTATTCTTCATCACGAAATTTTTCAACCCTATTCCATTCAAGATTTTCTTTCATTACCTTGGCAACAGAATACCATTCGCGTATTCGGAAAAGAACATTTAGAACCGCGCTTAACGTGTTATTTCGGCCCAGCTTATACCTATTCGAATGTGCAATGGAAAGCGATGGAAATTCCGCCGATTCTTTTCCAACTAAAAAAAGAAATTGAACATTTAGCGCAAGCGGAATTTAATGCCGTTCTCTGCAATTACTACAGAGACGGGCAAGACAGTATGGGGTGGCACAGCGACAATGAGAAGGAAATGGACTCTTCGGTGATTGCTTCAGTGTCTATTGGAGGTGAACGCGTGATTAAATTCAGAGCTCGAAACGAGGAGAAAAAGTTGGCCTTCAATTTACCACACGGCTCGCTTTTGTTGATGAATAATTTCCAAGATAATTGGCAGCATTCGATTGGGAAAGTCAAGTCTGCTTCCCCCCGAATAAACTTTACGTTTCGAAAGATTAATTGTTAGAGGGAAGAGGACATTCGCCTTGACCATGTTTTTCACTTTGTTCTTATCTTTGCACCCTATGAGTTTGGCCAACAAATCGGCGGTGAATGATACCGCAAAACAAATGTTGCTCGACGACTACTTTTTGGCTTGTTTAAGTCGTGAAGCTTCGTTGTTGGGAAGGAAAGAAGTTCTTACCGGAAAAGCCAAGTTTGGTATTTTCGGTGACGGAAAAGAATTGGCGCAAATTGCCATGGCCAAACAATTTCAAAATGGCGATTGGAGATCTGGTTACTACCGCGATCAAACATTCATGATGGCAATTGGTCAATTGACCGTTCAGCAATATTTCGCGGCGTTATATGCACATACAGATACCGAGAAGGAACCTTCTTCGGGTGGAAGACAAATGGGCGGGCACTTTTCTACGCGGACGTTAGATTCAAATGGAGATTGGAAGAATGTTATGGAGATGAAAAATTCTTCCTCAGATATTTCTCCAACGGGTGGACAAATGCCGCGTTTGTTGGGATTGGCGCAAGCTTCGAAATATTACAAAGCGAATACTGCTCTTCATTCAAGAACTCAGTTTTCGAATAAAGGAAACGAGGTAGCCTTCGGAACCATAGGCGATTCAAGCACTTCAGAAGGATTGTTTTGGGAAACCATGAATGCATCTGCTGTTTTAGGCGTGCCTATGTGCATGTGTGTTTGGGACAACGGATGGGGAATTTCGGTTCCGAAAAAATATCAAACTGCGAAAGAAAGTATTTCGGAATCGTTAAGCGGAATGCAAAGCGAACCGGGTGCTGGAGGAATAAAAATATTCAAGGCGAAGGGTTGGGATTATGCAGAGTTGATGCTCATGTTTGAAAAAGCCGTGAAGCATTCGCGCGCAAACCATCAGCCTGTTTTAATTCACGTGGAAGAAATCACTCAGCCTCAAGGCCACAGCACGAGCGGATCTCACGAGCGTTACAAGACGAAGGAATTGTTAGAGTGGTACGAAGAATTCGATTGCATTGTGCAATTCGGAAAATTCTTGACAGAAAAAAATGTTGCGAAGCAAGAGGAGTTGGATGAGTTGCGCGCGAAAGCAAAAACGCAAGCACGCAACGAGCAACGCACAGCATGGGACGAATTCCGCGCGCAAATTCAGGCCGACGTAAACGCGGCCATTACTTTGCTCGAAGCAGTTGGGCAATCAGAAGCAGCAGCATCGTTGAAGAACAACGGCGAAGCCATTCGCAAAGATATTTTCGAAGTTATTCGAAAAGTATTGCGCACGGTTCGTGGACAACACTCAGCTGAAATTCAGAATATAAAAAATTGGTTAGCCAGTGCGCAAGAGCGCATGCACAAAGCCTACAGCAGCGAGCTATACAGCGACCGCAATGATTTAGACCGTTCTGTTTCTATTCAGTATGCAAGCGATGCAGAGATGGTAGACGGACGCGTTGTCCTTCGCGATTTTTGGGATGCTAAGTTGGCTGAAATGCCTGAGGTTTTAATCTTCGGAGAAGACGTTGGAAAGATTGGCGGAGTGAATCAAACGTGCGAAGGCCTTCAAGATAAATACGGAGAGTTGCGTGTGAGCGATACTGGTATTCGCGAAGCAACAATTGTTGGACAAGCGATTGGATTGGCTATGCGCGGACTTCGTCCGGTTGCAGAAATTCAGTACTTAGATTACATCTATTACGCGCTTCAGATTATGCGCGACGACTTGGCTAGCGTACGTT
>CAMDFE010000170.1 GCA_945897395.1 Chryseobacterium gleum
AAGGACCGCTGTTCATAAATAGAGAGAAGTTTAACGTGTTTCCAACTTTAGTTCCTGAACCATAAAAACCTACAATATTACCTGTTGGGAAAGTAATTGTATTTCCTGAAACGGTTCCGAAAAGCGTTACTTGTAAATCATCTGGATCAATAAAAAAATCAATCCAAACAGAAACTTTATCAGCACCCAAATAGTTCACTATGATGTAAGCCGCAATAGGCACACCCCCACCCAAGTTTTCTGGCGCATACGCTCCTACAAAATCCATTGCGTTGTTCACCATATTTCCGCTTAATGAGGCGTAATTCGAATACGGGACACTTAGCAATTCACTGGTTGCGGTAATCGTGTAATTCGCACCACCAAGTGGATCAATTTCGGTTTTCAAAAAGTAAGGACCGCCAGCCCAGAAGATACCGTTTTCATAGATTCCTGTAACAACAGTTCCTCCGCCAATTTCAATGTTCAGCAATCCGTTTTGATTGGTCTGAGTCGCATGGGTTTCGACATACACCGCCGATCCAGTAACGCTTCCTTCTAATATGGAAACACGCATACCAACAGGACTGTTTTGAACTAAAAGATCAGTACTGTTTCGAACAACAGCTTGATAAGTCATTCGCTGTGGTGCTTGAGAAAAAACTGTTATGGTTATTAGACAAGCCGCTATAATTGTTGTTATATTCTTCACGTTTTAGTTGTTTTTAATAATCTTTAAAGTTTTCATTTCGATTGAGCCATTGCTCACCTTCAAAAAGTAACTTCCTGCAGGAAGTGTTTCCATAGGTATAGCAGTCTCTGCCTTATAGATTTTACTCTCTACAAGCGTTCTTCCATTACCATCAAAAAGTTGATAGTTCAAATTTTCAAAATTGTAGTTTCCTACTTTCAGAGTAAGACTGTTGGTTGTTGGATTGGGGTAGGAAGAAAGCAACAGACTAATTCCATTTTCTTCTTCGAATACTGAAACTATGGAAATTTCATAAGGTTGCTGAACACCCTGCGAGATCGAACCTAACGAACCGCTATTGGTTTTGTAAACAATTTGCCCAACGGAATAACTTGCAGAGCCGCCAATGCCCGTTGCATTTCCGCCAGCAGACGTAATGACTTGTTGCGCATGCAGTCTCACAAAGCAGCAAGCGAACAACAATAACGTTAATTTAATTTTTTTCATACCCTGAAGTCGCCGATGTAAAGAATTGAAGAATTAGTTTTTGCTGTGTATTTTTTTTACACGACTCAAAACTAGACCAACTCAGTTGCTGAGGAAATACTCCATTGGCCGTATATACAACGTTATGAAAAACAAAAAAAACTAATGGTTACCGCAAAACAACAGACTAAACTTCCTGCTTATTCTTCGGAATGAAGAACATCAAGACAAAACCTATAACGAAGAACACAATCAACGCCAAAATACTATAGCGCATACTGAATTTTCCTTCAATAAATCCGAAGGAAATCAATCCAATGATCAATCCTACTTTTTCAGTCACGTCATAAAAACTGAAAAAAGACGCCGTGTCTTTTGTTCCTGGAATTAATTTCGAATAGGTGCTACGCGCTATAGATTGCGTGCCTCCCATGATAAAACCAATAAGTCCTGCAACAATATAGAACATCATAACTTGACCTTCTTGAACAAAGAAAAATGCAAAAAAGCAAATGAACATCCACAACGCAAGTGCTATTTTCAACACTGAAAAATTTCCGATTTTATTCGACAACTTCGAAAAAAGATATGCTCCCGGAATCGCAATTATCTGAACCAAAATAATCGCTACAATTCAGTTGAGTGTTTCCAACTTCACCTCCTTCTTGCCGAAGTAGGTGGCCATTTGCATAATGGTTTGAATTCCCATGCTGAACACGAAAAACGCCAACAAATAAGCCTTCAACTGAGGTAGATTTTTCAATTGCTTTAAAACACTTCCTAACTCCGAAAACCCTTTAGTAAATACATTTGTTCTTTCGACATGAACGCGCTCACTCTCTTTCAAACGGGCGAAGGTGATTTGAGCAAACCCCATCCACCAAATTCCAACAGCAATAAAAGAATAACGCATCATCATCACTTTCTCTGGTCCGCTCTTCGCAATAACCATCACAGCTACCAAGGCACAAATAAGTAAAATCATGCTTCCCAAGTAACCCAATGAAAATCCTTTTGCGCTAAGTTTATCTTGCTCATCCTCTGTCGCCACTATTGGCAAAAAACTATTACTAAAGGCGTAGCTTCCCCAGAAACCTATACATGCTAGAATTACACTTAGTATGCTCAATTCCATGTTTGAAGGATCGAAAAAATAAAGGCTCATGCAGGATAGAGATCCCAAGTAACAAAAGAACTTCAAGAAGAATTTCTTCTTTCCATAATAATCTGCAAAACCTGAAAGAATAGGCAAAATCAAACACACAATTGTAAGGCCGAATGCGGTTGCATAACTAATCAACTCTGTATTCTCCAAGGTTGCTCCAAACACCTGTACTTTGGACGAAGTAACGACTCCTGCTTCGTTTTTCACGGAGGTCATCACATCGTAGAAAATAGGGAAAATCGTAGATCCAATAACCAAATTGTAAACCGAATTGGCCCAATCGTACATGGCCCATCCGTTCTGAATCTTTTTGCGGGAGAGTGCAGTTTCTGTCATGTTACTTTTCTATTTTCAACCAAAATGATCCGCCGTGTTTTTCCACTACGTGTGGAATGGCATTCCAAATGGGTTCTATGATTTGACTTAATTCTTGGTTTTCGGAAAGATAATAATTCGGAATCATGGGCGCGTACTTTTCGCTGTTCGCTAAAAGAAACGCTGCCAACATGTATTGCTCTGAATAAAAACGATCGCACATAAACTGCGGATAGTCGAAAGGCAAATACACATCGTGTATTTGAACAACCACTCCCTTCTTCAATCTTGGAAGCACTTCCAAGAAAAACACCGTAGCGTCAGAATTCGGGAATACACGGTGCGAATTGTCGACGAACAAAATATCGTTCTCTTCCAACGTTTCGAGAAAATCGAAATCGCAATCTTCAAACGGAGAACGAATAATGGTGTTCGCCAAAGCATCTATCTCAGCGCGAGGCATTGGGTCAATAGAAATAATTTCAGTCTTCAAACCTTGCTCTGTAATGGCCTTGTGCGCAACCTTGGTTGAATTTCCTGATCCAATTTCAACATAACGTTTCGGCTTCAGTTCCGAGATGGCTGTGTACAACATAACCATGTCGAGACCTGGCAAAAACAAATTGTTCCAAAACGGTTCTTGCGCCGAAGGTTTTTCGGTATTGTTTTTTATGGATTGAAAATGAGGCGTGTATTTCAAAGCGGCGTGCAGCCACTTCTCATATTCTTCTTTTCTATTTTCAATAATGGAAAGCAATTGCGGATGCGCGGGTTGTCCATGCCCGTAGCGCGGTTCAAACGAAACGGGATATTCCAGAATTAATTTCTGAAATTTTGGATGAGCTAATTTGAATAATCTTTTAATCATGTTCTCGGTTCAGTCTTCTAACTAAAAAAATCAATAGCGAATGTACTACCTTTGCGGCAAAGACCGAAGAGGATTCATCGCTGGTTGCAAAACTAGAGGAAAGTCCGGGCTGCGCAGAGCGCCGCACCCTGTGAAAAGCGGGGGACGTTAAACGCAAGTTTAACGGACAGACAGTGCTGCAGAAATTAACCCGCCACTAGCAATAGTGGTAAGGGTGAAAAGGAGGTGTAAGAGACCACCGTCGTTCTTGGTAACAAGACGAGCTAGGAAAACCTTGCGGGCTGTAAGATCAAATAAACCGAGGCCGTTGGATTCGTTCCGACTGAAGAGTTGCTCGCTCAATCTCGGAGGGTAGATCGCATAGATAAATGATGAAACATGTGGCAACACATGAACAGAACCCGGCTTACGCTCACGGTCTTTTACTTTTTTTCTTGAAGCTGAATACGCTCTTCTGGCGTATTCGCATTCACCAAAAATTTCGGATCTTGAACAGGCAGAATTTCAACCGTTCGGTTGAAAAGCATTTTCCTGGGACAACTCTTTCGATTTTCCCAAACTTTCATCAATGCCGAAAAAGATTTCGGTTCGTAGATGGAACACAACGGCTCCGGTCCTCCGTCTAATGGCGATTCATAACACGTGGCGAACGCTTTTGCATTTCTCAGCTTCAACAAAAATTCGAGCTGTTCTTTTTGCAAATTCGGAAGATCGCACGCTACAACTAAAAATGCTGTTTGCGGCAACGTTCGCATGGCCGATGCAATTCCACCTAACGGACCAGCACCTTGAATTTCATCGGCAAAAAATGGACGATTCAAAAACGAATAGTT
>CAMDFE010000171.1 GCA_945897395.1 Chryseobacterium gleum
TGGTTTCGTGCGTTGGACGTAAACTCGTTATGCAAAATAGAACGGAAGAAGAGATTGAGGCTGTTGCTGAAACTTACAACGAAGAATCCACTTTCTGCGGATTTTATAGCAATGGGGAAATTTGTCCTTCCTCCGATGGTGTAAATTCATTGCACAATCAAACCATGACCATAACTACCTTTAAAGAGAGAGTATGACCTTTGATTCTTTGCATCCTCTTCTCAAGCGTCAAGTAAAAAAATACCTGGGCATAGAAGCAGACATTCCCGAACACCTCTTTGTTTTTTTGAAGAACGTGAATCAAAGCTATTTACTTTACGACAGCAATCGCGAGCTAGTTGAGCGAGCAATGCGGTTGAGTAGCGAGGAATTATTTGAAAAAAACACAAAATTATCTGAAGAGGCCGCTGTTCAGCGCTCATTAATAAACAAGATCAAGAACGCTATTCAAATTATTAATCCTGAACAAGAAATTAAGGACGATGATATTCTTCGCATTGGAGACATTCTAACAAATACGATAAACGAACGTAAAGAATTCGAGAAACAACTTGAAGAATCACGTCAGAAAGCTGAAGAATCGCTTGAAACACGTAAGCTCTTTCTAGCGAATATCTCTCACGAAATCCGCACTCCAATTAACGCGATTTCAGGGATGTCCGGAATTCTTGCTGATACTGAAATCTCTGAAACGCAGAAACAATACGTTAAGGCCATTCAATCCTCTTCGAAAAGCTTAATGGTTATTGTGAACGACATTCTTGACATGTCGAAATTGGAAAGCGGTAAATTCTCAGCCGAATTTATTCCATTCGACTTGCGGGCCATCCTCGATCCATTGTATACTACATACCTTTTAAGAACCGACGAAAAGGGAATTGCATTCAGTGTTGATTATCCGAGTGATATGCCAAAATGGTTATTCGGAGACCCAACAAGACTGGGGCAAATCTTGAATAACCTGATTTCAAACGCCATTAAATTCACGGATAAAGGGAAAGTAACGCTAAAAATTACATTTGATAAAAAAGGGAAGCACAACGAATTTTGCTTCAGTGTTACCGACACGGGTATTGGTATTGATCAGGAAAAACTAAAAACAATTTTTGAATTCTTTTCACAAGAAGATAACACCATCACCCGCAGATTTGGTGGAACCGGCTTGGGTCTTGCCATTTCAAAATCCATATCCGAATTATTGGGTGGTGAAATAACTGTTGAAAGTGAGAAGAATGTTGGCTCAACATTCAAGTTTTCAGTTACTATGCCCGAGGCATCTGAGCAATTGAAAAACGAAGCCAATGTTGCTCATTCAGATTTAAAAGGGAAAAATGTTTTAATCTTTGAGGACAATGAACTCAATCGTTTTTTAGCAGTAACCATTTTGAAAAAATGGAACGCCAATATTCATATTGCAGAGAACGGTGTAGAGGCCGTGAAAGCGGTTTCCAGCTTGGATATTGACATTGTACTCATGGATATTCAAATGCCTGTTATGGACGGCGTGGCAGCAGCGATTGCCATTCGTTCTGAACTCAAATCGAATGTTCCAATTATTGCCTTAACAGCAAATGCATTAGAGAGCGAAAAAGAAAAATGCTGGCAAGCTGGAATGAACGAATACATTACCAAGCCATACAATCCCGAGTTTTTACGTGAAAAAATTATTTTTCTTACAGAGCACAATTCAAAATCAGAAGAGCCAAATTCAGAGAACATTTCATTAGACAATCTACACTCGCTCATGAATGGCTCGAAAGAACAAATGATACGTATGACAAAAGTTTTTCTTGATCAAATTGAAAAGCACTTTAACGAATTAAAATTCGCTTTGAATGAAAACGATTTAGATGAAATTACAGCTGTTACACACAAATTGAAATCATCATTTCGACTTTTCGGTCTGGCCAAAACAGGGGTTCTTCTCGAACGAATTGAGCAAAGAGCAAAAACTTTAAACAGTCATGAACTAAACTCTGAACTTCAGATTATTCTGAACATGCAACCGCGCCTGACTTATCTCGTTAAAAAAGAATTAAATCAACTCATTCACTCGAATTCAACTTCATGAAAATTGCCATTTTAGCTTCTGGAGCTGGAAGCAACGCAGCAAACATTATTCAACACTTTAAAAACACGTCTGTTCAAATTTCACTTATTGCCTGCAATAAGGCAGATGCCGGCGTTTTTCAAATTGCGAAAGACAATCAAATAGATTCAATTCTATTAACGAAGGAGAATTTCAAAACTTCTGATCAGTTCGTGAACGAACTTCAACAAAGACAAACCGATCTTGTTATTCTCGCCGGTTTTCTTTGGTTAGTTCCATCTAGCTTGGTAAAAGCTTTCGCTGACAGAATCATCAACATACACCCTGCCTTGCTACCGAAATTCGGAGGAAAAGGAATGTACGGACATTTCGTGCATGAAGCGGTGCATGAAGCGCAAGAGCGTGAAAGTGGCATTACAGTTCATTTAGTGAATGAAGAATTCGACAAGGGCAAGATTCTCTTTCAGGCGAAGGCCAACGTTGAAAAATGTTCAGCTAGCGAAATTGAACAGAAAGTTCGCGCACTCGAGATTGAACATTTCCCAAAAGCTATTGAAAACTTTATTTCGAAAATGTAATTTGTTACAAGCTTATGGGGCGTAATTTCGTCCCATGAATTGGGTAGAAATTGGTTCTTGCTTCATGGTCTTGTTCGCCGTAATTGACATCGTTGGCAGCATTCCCATTATTCTCGATACGCAAAAGAAAACAGGTAAGATTCAACCCTTACTAATAACCTTGATTTCGTTGCTTTTGATGGTCCTCTTTCTATTTGCAGGAGAGTCAATTCTCAGCGTTTTCGGAGTAGATGTCTATTCATTCGCTGTTGCTGGCGCATTTATCTTGTTTTTCATTGCCTTGGAAATGATTTTAGGGATTCGCATTTTTAAACAAAAGGAAACTTCGTCCAGCGTTGCCGCGGTTATGCCGTTAGCATTCCCCACCATTGCCGGTGCTGGGACCATTTCAACGCTCATAGCGCTCCGAGCAGAGTATCAGAGCATAAACATAGTCATTGCTGTTCTTTTAAATATGCCCATTATTTTCCTTGTATTGAAATTAACCAATCGCATTGAACGCCTTTTAGGTCCAAATGGACTTGCTATTCTAGAGAAAATGTTCGGGATTATTTTGTTAGCTATTGCATTGAAACTATTTAGTAAAAACATTGGATTTCTTTTTCCTCATTAATATTTCAACATGAAAAAAATCTATCACCTCGCAAATTGCGGAACCTGCCAGAATATCATCAAAGAGCTAAGTCCTCTTCCAAAAGGAACCGAACTTCAGGACATTAAAACTTCGGCAATAACTGAAGAGCAATTGACTGAAATGCACGCCCTTGCTGGTAGTTACGAAGCCTTATTCAGTCGTCGTGCGTTGAAGTACCGTGCATTAGGTTTGAATGAAAAAACGCTTTCTGAAAAAGAATACAAGAAATATATTCTGCAGGAATACACTTTTTTGAAGCGCCCAGTTATGGTCTTCAACGACCAAATTTTCATTGGCAACGCTCCTAAAACGGTTGCAGCGGCCCAGACATTTCTCCAAAAGAAATAACTCTGCCTTGTGGCACAAAACAAGAACCTCGGTGCTCACCTTGCTTTATTCGCCGTAGCGCTTATTTATAGCGCGAACTACCTTATAGCCAAATGGGTCATGCCAAATCCTATTGGCCCGAATGCATTCATTGTGCTGCGTGTTTCCGGAGCATTAGCCCTTTTCTTTTTGGTTTCATTTAAGTTCCTCGAACTTCCGAAACTTCGAGACGTCCCTCTTTTTCTATTTTGCGGATTAACCGGCGTTGCTACCAACCAATTGTTCTTCTTCAATGGTCTCGCACTTACAACGCCTGTGAACGCTTCCATTATTATGTGTACCAATCCCATCTTAGTTGCCATACTTTATTTTGTTGGAAAAAGGAAGTGGCCATCGCTCATGACCACTGCGGGGATACTTCTGGGTTCCATTGGAGCCCTCGGGATTATTCTCCTGCGCGCGCCGTTCGAAGCCAGTTCCGATTACCTGAAAGGAGACTTGTATATTCTCATTAACTCGCTTTCCTATGGGCTCTATCTTACAACCGCCCCAAGACTGATGAAAAAATACAAACCCATTACTGCAATTACATGGGTCTTTGCCGCTGGATTAATTTTCATACTTCCCATTGGATTTTCAGACGCAAGTGCAATTGCCTGGGGAACGCTAACTCCATTGCATTGGCTCAGTCTAGCGTTTATTGTTATTGCTGTAACCTTCCTAGCCTATCTCTTGAA
>CAMDFE010000172.1 GCA_945897395.1 Chryseobacterium gleum
CTTAAAACCGCTTTGATTTTTCTTGAAATGATATTGGTTCCAATTGTAATCAACACATCTGGAGCCAAGTCCTGCTGGGCGTTTCCGCCTAAACCCATAATTAATCTATCGATGCATGGAAACGCGTTTTCAATGTTCACATTGGCATGTGTTTCAGTGAGAACAGCGACTTGTTGCAGCTGATTGAATTGTTCCAGTTCCTCCGAGAAGTCTTCATAAACGTGCTGTCCAACAAGAACCATGATTCTTTCTGCCTGTTGAATTATTTCAAGACTTTGATCCAATTCCTTCAATACCTCAACTGCATTGTTTTTCGTTTCAAATTGAAATGAAGGAAGTTCTTCGCAATCGACTAATTCATACAACGGTTCTTGAAACGGAACGTTCAAATGAACAGGTCCCTTATTGGAAACTAGATATTGAATTGTATTTTGAATGATTTCTTTGTTTTGAACGGAACCTTCCTTTTCATCAGCAATTAAACAAGCTGAATAATCTGCGTAATTCTGAAAGACATTGTTCTGACGAATGCTTTGCCCTTCTCCTCTATCTATCCACTCTTCAGGCCTGTCTGCTGAAATCACTAGCAATGGAATACGCTGGTAATAGGCTTCGGCAATCGCAGGAGCGTAATTCAACAAGGCTGTTCCGCTTGTGCAAATTAAAACAGATGGTTTCTTCGATTGCTGAGAAAGACCCAAAGCAAAAAAAGCAGCCGATCGTTCATCGACAATAGAAAAAATATTGAAAAAAGAATCATTCGCTATTGAAATACTGAACGGCGCATTTCGAGAACCGGGAGTAATAATTACATCAGCAATGGATGCGCCTTTCAAGGCGCCCATAAGTTCTGACACAACTTTTTTCGAAGAGATTTTCATGCGGGCCACGAAGATAGAAACACCGCGACGAATGAATCGTTCAAATGTTAAAAAATTACGCTAGTCAACGATTCTGCTTTCCATCGGGTTTCGCGTGCTTCCGATTTAGGGATACTTTCTGCTGTAATTCCAGCGCCCACAAAAACATGAAGCAGGTCTTCGCTATACTTCAAACAGCGCAGAATGACATATACCTCGACATTGTCTCCCTGCTCAATTCCAATCAGTCCTGTATAGTATTCCCGATCGTGTTTTTCCAAATCTTCAATGATTCTCTTAGCTTGCTCCCTTGACATTCCGCAGACGGCAGGAGTTGGGTGCAGGGTATTCATGACTTCCTTCCAATCGCCAATGTATTCAAACGAAATTTCATTACACAAATGCTCAATTGAACCCGCATTGCGTGTATGTAATTCGTTACACTGAATATTTTTCGCGCCTATAGCTTTCAATTCGTCTTGAATGAACTCCGTCACTAGGCGTTGTTCTTGCTGTTCTTTCACTCCCCAATCTTCTTGAGTTCCCGCCCTTCGGGTTCCTGCTAGGCTTATCGTTGAATAAGAATCTCCTCGTTTGCGAAATAGTAATTCAGGGGTTGCGCCTATCCAATGCGCGTTGTTTTCGTCTGTAAAAGCGAACACTGCGGCACCAGGAAATTTTTTATTCAAAATATTAAAAACACCATCGGCGGTAAGACCTTGATGAGGAGAGGATACAATTCGGCTTAAAACTATTTTTTTTGCTTGGGCCTTCTCAATAAGAGCAATTCCTTTTTCAACGGACTGCATATACTGCTCATCAGAACTGACAAAATTCACTTTACCACGAAATTCACTTTTTAAAACAAACGTACGTGCAGCATCAGCGTTCTTTTCAAACCCTGTTTGAGGAAGTCGAAGTCGAATAATACTCATTTCGCGTGCTGAACCATGACTGTTAATCGAGCGATTGCAATGAGGTTATTGGCATGATCACGAATTTTCACATCCCACACTTGCGTTCTTTTCCCCATGTGAATGGGCTCACCCACACCGTATACAAAATCGGTTGTGGCCGACTTCAAGTGATTGATGTTTAGTTCTAGTCCTACGGCAATTCCACCCTCAGCCTTCACGGCTTCATGAGCACCGATGCTTCCAATTGTTTCTGCCAATACTGCACTTGCTCCACCATGAAGAAGTCCGAAGGGTTGAATGGTTCGTTTATCAACGGGCATTCTTGCTTCAACACGACCTGGTTCATTCTTCAATATTTCGATCCCTAAATGAGAGATCATATTTTCCGGATGGAATTTATGCTCCATAACTGTAATTTGCGTGCAAGGTAGCATAAATTTGCGGTGTGAAAAACACTCAGTATATCTATCGGTTATTGATTGCAGAGGACGAGAATTCCATTGCAAAAACGTTAAAACTCAATTTCGAATTAGAGGGATTTGAAGTACATGTTGAACCGAATGGCCTGTCGGCACTCAAAAGTGCTCAGGAAAAATTCTTCGACTTAATCATTCTCGATGTTATGCTTCCAGAAATGGATGGTGTTTCCATTTGCGAAACTCTTCGACTTGGTGGTAATCAAACTCCTGTGCTCTTTCTTTCAGCCAAAGGCACGGGCAAAGACAAAGTTGAAGGACTTAAGGTAGGTGGCGACGATTATTTGGCGAAGCCCTTTGAGTGGGAGGAGCTTTTACTTCGAAGCAAGAAACTTATCGTCCGAAAATCCGATGGTCACCGAACCATTGAAGACTTAGAGACATTTACCATTGGCCCATGTGCTGTTCACTTCAATAAATATGAAGTAGAAACACCAGAAGGCCTTGTTGCCATTACTAAACGGGAAATGATGTTGTTAAAACTCCTAGTTTCCAAGCAGGGTGAAGCCGTTAGCCGAGAAGAAATTCTGGAAAAAGTTTGGGGATATGACACGGTTACGCACAACCGAACAATTGATAATTTCATTTTAAATTTTCGGAAAATTTTCGAGTCGCATCCCAATGCAGACAAGCGATTTTTAT
Source organism: Chryseobacterium gleum (assembly GCA_945897395.1). GTDB lineage: Bacteria > Bacteroidota > Bacteroidia > Flavobacteriales_D > Sanyastnellaceae > CAIZGX01. The sequence continues at coordinate 2,896 of CAMDFE010000172.1, forward strand.
CGATTCGCGGGGTTGGTTATAAATTTCTTTAAAAAAAAGAGGCAACCCTGCCTTTAACGTTTCGTCTTAAAGTTGGTTACGCAGTCCAAGCTGCGTGTTGGTTTCAAAATTCCCTTGCAGGTTTACAGAAAAGGCTCTCAATTTTTGAGTGCCTTTTTTGTAGAAGAGCATTTATAATCTAAAACTTAACAAGTATGAACAAACTAACATTAGCTTTTGCAGCAGTTGTAATCAGCGCTGGACTTGCATCTTGCGGTTCAGCCGTAAAGTCTATTGGACACCAAGGAAAATTCAGCCCTTGCTTTTTTAGCGATGAAAAAGGAACAATTCGTCCTTATCAGGCAAATAAAGACAGGGTAACGGAACATTACCATTTCAGAAATGCGCTTGAGCAAAAATAATTATTGAGGAATATAGACGAGCTTCTTCGTTTCGAATAACTCTTGCGGGAAATACTGAGACAAATCGAAGATTTCAGCATGTTTCTTAAGTGATTTAAGCTCTTCTTTTAAATCGCCTCCCTTCAAACAAATTAAGCCGTTCGGAACACCGTTCTGATCGGCTTTTTTGTACTTGCCTTGGGTCCAGGATACAAGCTCCTCAGCAGACGCGACAGCACGACTTACCACAAAATCGAATTGACCCTTTACCGCCTCTGCCCTGCCGTGAATCGTCTTTACATTTTTCAGGCCTATGAATTCTATGGCTTCGTTAACGACCATGATTTTCTTTCCGATACTATCTACCAATAGAAATTCCGATTCTGGATTTGCGATTGCCAAAGGCAGTCCCGGGAATCCACCACCTGTTCCCAAATCAAGAATATGAGATTTCGGGGTGAAGGGTAAGAATTTAAAAATGCTGAGGCTATGCAAAACATGTCTCTCAACAAATTCACTTGTATCCTTTCTTGAAACAACGTTTACACGTTGGTTCCAATCTAAAATAACATCTTCTAACTTTTGAAATTGTTCCCATTGCATTTCAGTGAAAGTGAAATAGGGAGATAGTTTTTCTCTTATTGACATTAAAAGTTACCCTTGGTAGTTTTCATTAATTCAAACATGAAATCGCGTGCACGGAAGAGCTGTGCTTTTACCGTTCCTAAGGGTAATTCTAAAATCTCGGAGATTTCCTCGTATGATTTTTCTTCAAAATATCTTAATTCAACCAAGCGCTTGTACCTTGGTTTCAATTTTTCAACAACATCGCGCATACGCTGCACACGCTCATCTTTTTCCATGGACTCTTCTGGATCAAGACCCTCTTCCTTTACAGGAATCACGTATGACTCGCCATCTTCATTCGAATATCCTTGATCGATTGAAATGGCTTTAATTCTTTTCTTTCGAATAAAATCAATCGAATGATTGGACGCAATCTTGAACAACCATGTTGAAAAGGCATAGTGTGGTGTGTACTGGTCTAG
>CAMDFE010000173.1 GCA_945897395.1 Chryseobacterium gleum
ATTCCCTCCGACTATACTTAGCATGCTTGCTGTGAAGAACGACTTGAACTTCATGTTCTTCATCATTAGGTTTCGCGGAACCACGCTCAACGCCGAGATTGTAAAACTCGAACAAACAACAGGAATGATTTCCTTCAACGTATCAATTCCGTAGGCTCTGGCAATCATGGGAGAAGCCGCCACAAAGGACAAGGTGAAGATTACTCCCAATCCCAATGATGTTGTGAAGGCCGAATTGATGTGCGATTGGTCAATGTCCTTTCGCTGAATGAGCGCAGGTCCTAGACCAATCTGTGAAAAGATTTCTGCGAATCCCATAAGGCTGAGCACAATACCCATGACCGCGAAATTCTCAGGCGCAATAAGTCGCGCAAGCAATGCGGTATAGCCCAGCTGAATAAGTATTTGCAAGACCACCGTAGCGGAATTCCATGAGAAACTAGAAACGAACTGTTTGCCTTCGGATGCCAATGGTTTGAAATTAATGTGCTACAAAGGTCGAATATCAACCGTAAAATAAATTGTTGTAGAAAAGAAAAGACGAACACCTTACTTTTGATAGCTCAATTGAATGTTATGTTGAAAAAGCTCAAGACCTTTATTTCCGTTTTCGCATTGGTGCTTATTTGCGCATTTGCCTCTACCCTCGAATCGTGTAAAAGCTGCAATTCCAGCAAAGACCTGGGTGTTGAAGAAACTTCGGATACGACGCTTCGCGGTATTAACGCAAGAATTACTGCAGAGCCGAACAACATTGTGCACTACCTGGAACGAGCACGTTATTATTCTGGATTGAAAAAATATAATGAAGCCAATGCCGACATTGTTCGCGCGAAGGCCATTGATTCAACCAAAGCAGATATCTACTTCACAGCTGGACAAATTCACTTCGATCAGCAGCGCGTGGTTGAGGCGTATAAAGATTATCAGAAGTGTATTGAAAAAGATCCGCAACACAAAGAAGGATTGCTTGAAAAGGCGGCCATGGACATTGCTTTGAACAACTACGAATTGGCCCTGCAACAAATTAACAACGTGCTTCGTCAAGACGAGCGCGTGGCATACGCTTACTACTTAAAAGGAAGATTGTACCGCCAAGTTCGCGACACTACTTTGGCGTTAAGCTCTTATCAAACTGCTATTGAAGTTGATCCGAGTTATTACGACGCATACGTGGAAGCGGGGTTGGTGTGTGCGAGTTATGGAAACCCTTTGGCAAAAGAGTATTACAATTCAGCCATTGACCTTCACCCGAACTTCGTTGAACCTTATTACAACAAAGCTATTTTCCTTCAGGAAACTGGGGTGAAGAATCCGAGTAACTATCAAGAAGCGCTCGTTTGCTACGACAAGATTATTGGTATCGATGCGAATTTCTCAGCGGCCTACTTCAACAAAGGATTTGTGAATTTGGTTTATTTGAAAGACTATCAAAAAGGAATTGAATCGTTCAATTTAGCATTGGAGAAAAACCCGAATTATTATCAAGCCGCCTACAACAGAGCCTTGTGCTATGAAGGCGAAGGAGATAAAACCAATGCTGAAGCGGATTTGAATCTAGCTTTGAAAATTAAGCCCGACTACACGGAAGCAGCTGTAGAATTGGGAAAACTTCGCGGCGACAATTAATTCGGTTTTACGAACGGATGAATGATTAGCTCTTGTTCGTGTTCGCTTCCCGGAAGAATTTCATACGTGAAGACCACAAACATTTTCTTCAAGTAAGTCATCTTCGGAGCGTCGTTCGGATGCAGCACCAACTGCAATCCCAGTTGAATAAATCCCATCTCGGTTCTGTTCGCTGGCACTTCCAAAACTAAATCGACCTTTCCATCGGTTAACACCTCAGCCGATGCGGTTATTCCAGAATTCTCGTCGGTGAATACACCATTCTCTTCAGTGTTCAACAAGAACTATCCGGGAGCATCGATGCTCAATTTCAACGTTGTCTTTCCGGGTTCAACAATTATGGGTTCCAAAGCCACTGCCTCTCCTGCGTTTGGAGATTCGCCAGAGTATAACGCTTCTTGACTCACAACGGGGTAAAAACTTTTTACTTCGTTCGATACCATGCGCCATTTGCGAAGCACACCGTATCCGCCTTCACACACAAAGATTTCACTTCCAATTTTATTCAAAGCCATGGGGCGACTGAATTGTGCGGTGTCTGCTGCGCCGTCTTTCAATCCGAGCACACCGCTTCCCGCCATATTCTTCACACTTCCTAACCATGAAATTTTCTGGTTGAAGGGTTCGCTTATGACAAGATCGTTGTTGTAGAAGGTGAATCCACCCGCGCGATTCAAAGGCGCTTCAGGAGCATAGGCGATTTGCTCTTTCTTCTTTTTGAATTTGGAAATCGTTCCGTTGCTTTTCAGCATGTAAAATTCTTTGTTGAAGAACTGAAGGGAAAGGGCACTGAGTGCATTGCCTTGTGCGTCTTTGTTTTCGCTTCTCCAAATTAATTTCGAAGACTGGTCGGAAGTGTTCAATTCCCACACGCTGCAGTCGTTTCCGGCTAAAACAGAGACTTTATTTTTTGCAATAAATACATCGGACGGATAAGGAATGGCGCCTTTCCAGATCGTTGCCTTTTCGAAATTCTCTATGTTGGGTTGTTTTCCATTTCCAAGAATGGTAAGCAGCACGTGTTGATCGTTGTCGTAAATGCGCAAAGCATGATTCAGCGGATCAGCAATGTAAAGCAACTGTTCGGCAAAGCTGAAAGTCACGCCCATAGGCTTTTTCATTTGCGCAACAGAAATATCTCCGTCAGCAAAACCGCGCACTCCGCCTATTCTCTTTTGAATTAGTCCGTCCTCACTTACGGTGCTTACTCGGAAAAGCGCCGGCTCTGAAACCGCGAGTTCTCCGGAGAAGTAGCACAAGTCGTTTGGAAGTTCAATGAGCGGATTCGCCAAATATTTAGGTTCGGGCGTAATGGTGGGTTGCCAAAGGGAATAGCTGTTGGCATCTGCTTTCACCCATTGGTTAATTGACGCGCTAATGGTTTCACGGTTGCGCATACCTTGAATTCCCATGACCGCCTCTTTCATGCTTTTATCGAAGACGAGAATTTGCGGAAGTCGAGCACCTTCAATCAGGGGAATATCTCCCCAATTGGGAACAATTCCCACTGGATGACTGATACCATTTTGTTGAATGAAGTCGAAGATTTCTTGTCGGCTATACGCTGGCTCTCTCGCTGGAATGAGCGTAATGAGCTGCACTTGCGGAACTGCAAGAAATTCTTCTTGAAGATCAACCATGGCTCCAATGCCTGTAATTTCTTCGGGTTGTAGACATCCGAGTACCACTAATTTATCCTTCAGCAGATCTGTATTGAATTGGTAATCTGTGTTGAACCATACTGTTCCTGCGGGAAACTGAAAGGCACTTGCAGAATGAACAAGCAGAACGAATGCAACAACAAAAGAGCGAGACAAGAAATTCTTCATACCAACAAAGTAAAGAAATTTCGAAAAGAACGAAGTATTTCGCACGAAAAAGATAATTATGCCAACATCTTTTCGAAATTCGCTAAACTGAAAATTACCCAATGGAAAAGAAACCGAACAATTTTTTCAAAACAACCTTCCAATTAATGATCACGTGCTTGGCTCTTATGTTAGGAGATTATTTACTTGACGGGTTTTCCGTGGACTCTTCCCTTACAGTGATTATTAGTTCAATAGTCATTACGCTCTTGAATAAGTTCCTCAAACCCATACTCATTCTTCTCACCATACCTGCAACCCTTTTCACCATGGGATTGTTTTTGTTGGTCATTAATGCCGCTATTTTAATTATGGCTGGAGAAATTGTGGACGGATTTAAGATTGATGGTTTTTGGCCGGCGTTATGGCTCTCGCTAGTCATATCTACTACACACGTTCTTCTTGGTGGAAAGACGAAAATTCAGAGAACTGATGTTCGCTAGCGAACAATTGTCTGCGATTTCAAATATTGCAACACCAGGTCATCTGCAAAACCCGAAAACTTCATTTGCTCTTCAGCAGTTGTTGTTACTTGATCTCCGTTTAATCGATTAATAAAAGTAGCGCAAACAATAGCACCGATAATATTTGCTCGCGTACAAAAAGCGGAAAAAGCTGTTGATTCCATTTCAATGTTTCGCACGCCACAGGCATGAGCACGCTGTAAAAATTCCATACGCTCGTCTTCAGAATAGGGCGGCATTAAAGCCCCGTCCATTCTGCCCTGACCTTCATAAAAATCATCGGTTCCCAACGTTACTCCAAACACAGCCTGAATGTTTCCACGTGATGCATAAATGTCTTCGGCCAATGGGCGATTG
>CAMDFE010000174.1 GCA_945897395.1 Chryseobacterium gleum
TATCTGCCATCGACAGGAGAAATACTGAATAACGACGTATGATCCATGTTTAGTTTCTAAGGCGCAAAGGTACAAATGGAACGCGAGACAATCGCTATTACATTTGCACCATGAAACTACATGTTATAGACACGGGATTTTTCAAATTAGACGGCGGCGCCATGTTCGGCGTTGTGCCGAAACAGCTGTGGCAGAAGACCAATCCGGCCGACGAGATGAACCTTTGCACCTGGGCCATGCGTTGTTTGTTGGTGGAAGACGGCGATCGCCTTACGCTCATAGATACGGGCATTGGCGGCAAGCAAAGTGAAAAATTCTTTTCACACTATCACTTGCAAGACACTTTATCCATTGACCAATCTCTTGCCCTGAAAGGGTTTCATAGAAACGACATTACCGATGTGTTGCTCACGCATTTGCACTTCGACCATTGCGGAGGAAGCATTGAGTACAATTCAACCCGCGAACATTTTCAGCCTGCCTTTCCGAATGCAAAGTTCTGGAGCAACGCGAATCATTGGAAGTGGGCTACAGAACCGAATCCACGTGAGAAAGCCAGTTTCCTTTCCGAAAACATATTGCCTATTCAAGAAAGCGGACAATTGAATTTCATTGAACGCGTGAACAACGTCTCACCTACTCCGCTTGGGTTCGACGTCTTGTTTGTAGATGGGCATACCGACAGCATGATGCTTCCGCAGATTTCATACATGGGAAAAACAGTGGTCTTCATGGCCGATCTTCTTCCATCGGTAGGACACATTCCGCTCGCTTACGTCATGGGCTACGACACCCGTCCGCTTTTAACCCTATCTGAAAAAGAACTCTTCCTGAACACCGCTGCCGACAATGAATACGTCTTGTTCTTCGAGCACGATAGCGTGAATGAATGCTGTACTTTGCAGCATACGGACAAGGGCGTTCGGTTGAAAGATTCCGGGAGATTTACAGATTTTTTCTGAACTGCGTTGTGAGAACTACGTTGTTGGAACTTCGTTGTGGGAACTACGTTGTGAGAACTACGTTGTGAGAACTACGTTGTGAGAACTGCGTTGTGGGAACTACGTTGTGGGAACTGCGTTGTTAGAACTGCGTTGTTATCTCTCCCGTTAGCTATCGGGAGAAGGTTTGATCGCAAAGCGATTGATTGCAAAGCAATTGATCACGAAGTGAGTAATCAGTCTCTCTTAATCAACAAATCACTTTCAATCTGCTGTTCTTCATTCACGTGAAGTGTGTAGAAATAAGTTCCGTCTGATAATTCGGAAGCGTTCCAATTATTCAAATAGGGAGAGGCTTCGAAAACCTTTGTTCCCCATCGGTTAAAGACTTCCAGTCGATTGCTCGAATAAAATTCCAAGTACTGAAATTCCAGAACGTCATTGAAATTATCTCCGTTGGGAGTGATAATGTTTATGGGAGTTATTGTGGCGGGTACTACCTGAAAATCTTGACAATACTCGACTGAGCAATTGGCATCTGTTGTTGTTGTTAGACAAACATTGTAAACGCCAGGAACAGGATAGGAATAAACTACCGAAGAACCCGAGCTTGAATTTCCGTCTCCAAAATCCCATACCGATCCTACAATATTCGAGACGTAGGCATTCGACACATCGGTGAACTGTGCTTCGTTATACACCACTACCGGATTCGGATTAGCCCCGAACGCCGCCTGAATTGTCGGTTGAACGTTCACCAAATATTGAATCGTATCTGAGTAACACCCGTTCAATTCGGCAAAGGCGCTGTATGAAACATCAACACTCGTTGTATCGGAAACAAAGAACTGAGAAGTGAAAGAGCTGTTCCCCACTTGTCCATTTCCAGCCCAAGTAATCGTTGCATTAGGCAGACAAGATTGAACAGTAACATCGAAGGGTTCATTGTTACAAACCACTAAGTTCGAGGGTAAGAAGGATACATCCGGAGACGGTTTTCTATTTAACACCGCAGGAGTAATTCCTATCAACTGCGCGCCACAAGCATCCAGCACCAACGGAATTGGGATGTCTAACGTCGGATCTGTGTTGCAATAATCGGGACAATTCGGAATGCTCAATAGCAATTGCTTCGAAGAGTTTCCAATGTTACAAGGTTCCGCAGTGCCCGTGACAATACTTCCAGTCATCCAAGGATGAGTAATGGTATACGGAGGAATGCCGTATTTCATTCGAATCGTACCAGTAACTTCGCAATTGTTGGTGCACGTGGCAGTGCTGGGCACAGACCATTCACTGCCGAATGTTTCAACGGTATGTCCTTCAATGTAAGCCGTGAATGGCCATAGTGAAAACTGATCGTAGTAGATGTAATTGGTATTGCAGCCATTGTTCACGAACGTTCTTCCAAGGTGCATGCGCAGATAAAAATTTTGCTCGGCACAGGTTGGAACATAGCAACACATCAACGGATTGCGCATATCGTAAGCTACCAGATAGGCCGTCCCGGCCAAATTCGCATTAGCCCCTGTTACCGTAAATTCCGTTGTTTGTCCGCATTCAGTGCTGAAATACATAGACCCGTCGGACATCCACGCTGCGGTAAAAGGATCAGCATAATAGTTTGCTTGAACCAACAGTCCTGTCACCGTAACCCCGCCAGGAACATTCACTTGTAAGCTATCCACATTGTATTGCGGCATAAAGCAAGAAGGCATATATCCTCCATTCCAAAGAGACGTTGGACCTGTAACCAACGGATCAATTTCCACAGGGTAAGTTCTTGAAGCATCTGTAAGCCATTGCTCTTCTATGTGAATCTTGACGTATATTTTATTGTTCTGAATTGCACTAAACGAATAACTCGCCAAATAGAATTCACTCTGAGCATCAATACAAATAGCACCTCCAAGTGTTGAAACAACTTCATTCTTCTCGTTCAGAATTTCCACACTTCCTTTCCAGCGATTGTTTATCCATTTTCCTTTTTCTGAATTGAAATTCAACTTGGAACCATTCGGAACAATCAATTCCTCATTCACCACGTATTCGCCTTTTGGGCACACAGGAGAATTCTGAATGAAAAGAGAAGACTTCACGGCGTTGTTTCGAACATCTATTTTTTGAAGGAAACCATCTGTGCTGTATTCCAAAACGCCATCTTTTCCAACTAAATTATTTAGGTTGAAATTATTCTTAAACAAGCTCGGTCTGTACGATACAGACTCCGTGCTTTTGGAATTCAGTTCAATGAATCCCTCTTTGGAGATTACGATGGGAAGCTGTTGTTCGTTGAATGAAATTGAATTTTCATTTCGTTGAAACGATCTTGTTATAGGCGTCCATTCTCCATTTTCATTTTTGAAATGAATGGGGCTTAATGAATTTTGAGTAACGACTCTTCCGTCGGGAAATTTATATATAGCGGTTCTCTCTTTGCGCGAATGAAGATCTTCTTCTGCTAGAGATAAATCTAATTTAGAACCACTACCCAAGTTGGTATTTTGATAAAGACTTTTCTGTGCGTGGATAGAAAGCGCCATGCTCAAAAAAAACAAGAAGATAATTTGCGGCTTTTTCATAATTAGTAAAGGTTGAATAAAGATATTCAATTTTCACTAATCACTCGCCACTTATTTATTTGGAATGGGCTTTATGAAAGAACCTCGTAATGGGAACTTTCTAATTCCTACTGCGTAATTGGAAAATCGGAGATTTTATTCCTACGATGTAATTCGAACTGCGCTGCTAGAAACGTCGAAGATATTCGTTGCTTTGCAACATTCGAGCTTGCACATTCTTTGCTAATCAACCTTATTTCCTTTTCTTCACGTAGTTCCAACTTAGCTGCAAAGTAATCTCCATCCCGCTGGTACTGTTCTTCAAAACAATCTGAGTGTCTTTCTTATAATCGAGAAACTGCAGATCAAATCCTCCCATCCACTCATCTGAACTGAGGTCATCGTAGTCATAAACATTCAAACGATAAGCGGCATTTATATCCGAAATTAATACCGGGGTATTGCGCTTAAAGCGATACGTATTTTCTGAAGAAGCGTCGTCATAGACCTCACTTGAATATATGGTTTGTCCGGAAGACACATTCGTTATTTTCACCTGAACATCACCTAACCCCTTACCAAACGGATCCCAAGAAACACTGCTCGGAGAAGTTGGTTGAACATGCTCCAATTGAAGTTGGTTTATTTCGACAGAATCGATCACTTTCCCCATTTTGCAGGAGACAAGAAGTAC
>CAMDFE010000175.1 GCA_945897395.1 Chryseobacterium gleum
AACGCAGTTCTAACAACGCAGTTCCAATTGCGAAGTAGGAATAAAACCGAAGGTTTTCCAATCTATATTAGCACCATGAGAAACGTCCGAATAGTACCGCCTGCAACTCTTACAGGCATTCGCTTGAAACACCTCAAAGACGCAGCGTGCGGCGTCCCCGCTATTACTTCAACCATTAAACACATTGCCGATGAAATGGGCATGATCAAAGGTTGGAAACTGCTTCAAAAATTAAATCAAAAAGACGGAATCGACTGCCCAGGCTGCGCTTGGCCAGATCCTACACATAGATCGAAACTCGGAGAATATTGCGAAAACGGAGCAAAGGCCATTGCCGAAGAAGCCACCGACAAACGCTGCACTCCCGATTTCTTCAATCAGCATTCAGTAGAAGAAATGAGCGATTGGAGCGATTACATAATCGGAAAAAGCGGACGAATCACAAACCCCATGTTCCTTGAAAAAGGAAGCAGCAAATACAAACCGGTTTCATGGGACTTTGCTCTCAGTCGCATTGCGCAAGAACTCGACAATTGCGCAACACCCGACGAAGCCGTATTCTATACTTCAGGAAGAACAGGAAATGAAGCGGCTTTTTTATATCAACTTTTCGTTCGGAAATTCGGAACGAACAACCTTCCCGATTGCAGCAACCTTTGTCATGAGAGTTCTGGAACAGCACTTATTGAATCCCTTGGAATAGGCAAGGGGACGGTGAAACTCGAAGACCTCTATATCGCAGATGCCATTTTGGTAATCGGACAAAACCCCGGAACGAATCATCCGCGAATGCTTGCGGCGCTCTCGAAATGCAAAGGAAACGGAGGGAAGATTATACACATCAATCCACTTCCGGAAGTAGGAGCAACCAAATTCGTTGATCCGCAAAGTCCGATAGAAATTTTAAAGGGAGGAACACAACTCGCAGATCATTTTTTGCAAGTGCGCGTAGGCGGAGATCACGCCTTGTTCAAAATGATAGGACATTACCTGAAGACGCTTGAACAAGAAGTAGGAGGGGTGCTCGATCAAAAATTCGTTGAAGAAAAAACAGAAGGGTTCATCAACTATTGGAACAGCCTCGACGAAGTGAACCTCGATGAATGCGCCGAAATCAGCGGCATTTCAAAGGCACAAGCGTTCGAAGTCGCGGAATTAATTTCCAAAAAGAAAAATATTATTTCATGCTGGGCCATGGGACTGACCCAACAGAAAAAGGCCGTTGCCATTATTCAAGAGGTGGTGAACATTCACTTGGTTTTAGGTGCAATTGGAAAGCCGGGCGCAGGTCTTTGTCCCGTTCGCGGACACTCGAATGTTCAGGGAGATCGCACCATGGGTATTTACGAAAAACCTGGCGAGCCATTTCTACTCGCGCTTGACAGACGCTACAACTTTACCACACCGCGACATCACGGTTACGATGCCGTAGAAGCCATTGACGCCATGTCGGAAGACAAGGTGAAGATATTTATTGGCATGGGTGGAAACTTCGTTTCAGCAACGCCCGACAGTGTCTTCACCGGAAAGGCCATGCAGCGCGTTCCATTAACCGTTCACATTTCAACCAAACTGAATCGCTCTCATTTGGTAACCGGAGAAGAGGCACTCATTCTTCCGTGCCTAGGAAGAACGGAAATAGACTTGCAAGAAGGCGGAGAACAATTCGTGACCGTTGAAAATTCCATGGGAATCGTGCATCGCTCACGCGGAAGCATCGCTCCCGCTTCTGAACTCTGCATGAGCGAGCCCGCAATCGTTTGCGAAATCGGAAATGCATGCAAGAAAACATCTGACCTGCCTTGGAAAAAGTGGAGAGGCAATTACGATTTCATTCGTGAAGAAATTGAAGCCACCATTCCAGGATTCGATAATTACAACAAACGCGTTCGCGGTGCCGACAGTTTCTATCTTCCCAACGGTGCGCGCGACGGGAAGTTCACAACACCTTCAGGAAAGGCGCAGTTCAGAACAGAACCGCTTCAACACATAGAAATTCCAACCGGGCATTACGTCTTAATGACCATTCGCACACACGATCAGTTCAATACAACAGTTTACGGATTAGACGATCGCTACCGAGGAGTAGAAAACGAACGTCGCGTAGTTATGATGAATGAAGAAGATATTCTTGCTGCCGGACTTCAACACAAAGAATTGGTAAATATCATTTCCGTGCATGAAGGGGTAGAGCGTAAAGCCATTAAGTTTCACATTATTCCTTATGACATTCCAAAGGGATGCGTGGGGACTTATTTTCCGGAAACGAATTGCTTGGTTCCACTTCATCACACAGCGGAACGAAGCAATACACCAATTAGCAAATTCTTAATTGTTCGATTCGAAAAATACAACGGAGAAGAAGGATGATTTCAAAAGTGTTGTGGTTTCCAATTAACGTGTTGCAACTTCTATTGATTCTCGTTTGGACAATTTTCTGTGGGATTTTTGGAATACTATTCGCCCTTGCAACGAACCCGACGTATTCGCACAGGATTATGGGTTACTATATTTTTTCTCCAGTTATTCTAGCCATTTCAATGGTTCGAGTAAAGGCAAGCGGATTGAACAACATACTCGATGAACCTGCTATTTACTCAGCAAATCACGCTTCTCAATTAGACATTCCAATCATGTGCACACGAGTGAATCGGCCCATGTTTTTCATTGCGAAAATTGAATTGAAAAAAGTTCCAATTCTGAGCCAATATATTAAAGTAGTTGGAATGATTTTGGTAGACCGGAAGAATCGCGAACGCGCCATGGCTATCATGCGCACTGCCATTCAAGATATTCAAGGAGGAAAGAGCATTGCCGCTTTTCCTGAAGGAACACGCACAAAAACAGGGGAGTTGTTGCCTTTCAAAAAGGGTATTTTCACCATTGCAAAAGAAGGTAGAATTCCAATCGTTCCCATTGCCATTGTTGGTAGCGCGAAAGCATTGGCGAGTGGTAGTTTTTTTATTCGCCCTGCAACAGTTGAATTAAGAATCTTACCCGCTTTGAACAGCGATGAATTTTTCAATATGTCCATTGAAGAAATGGCGAATCACACGCGTTCGCTCATTCAACAAGAAATAGAAAAAGGCTAGAAAGGAAATCCCAATCCTAAGTTCAACACAGGCTGAAGTTTGAATGTGCTCGGCGAATTATTCACGTTGGAAAGAAATGCATTGTACTCGTCTTTTCCTTGCCACAGCCATTTTTCTCCATCGACTTTCAACGGATCTCTCAACGGAATTCCAACGTCCATGCGAACAATAAAGAAATCGAAATCGAAGCGCAATCCAGCCCCTGCACCCAGCGCAAACTCTTTGTAAAAACGATTTTTACTGAATTCTGCATTCGGACGACTATTGTCTTTGTTTGCTAACCAAATATTTCCGGCATCGATAAAAAATGCAGCTTGAAACATCTGCGTAATCTTGAATCGATATTCCGCATTGAATTCCAATTTTATATCGCCAATGTTGTTGAACGAACGAACAAGCGTCGTGTCGCGAAAACTACCTGGCCCCAGGGTTCTAGCTTGCCAGGCTCGCAATCCGTTTGCACCACCACTGAAATAACTTTTTTCGAAGGGAAGAGAAGATAGATTTTTCAGAGGTATACCAACACCAACAAAAGCTCGAAAAGCGAATTTGTTGCGATCGTCTTTTTGCGTGTAGAATCGAACGTCGTGATCAGACTTCACATATTGTGCAAAGCGAATGTTGTTAATCTCGTAGCTACCCAAAGAGTCGGTCTCAGCGTTTGGTAAACGCTGATAAACCGCACGAAGCAAATTGCCTGCTCCTTCAATAATATTTCCGCGGTAATAAAATGCGCGGGGTTGGTTACCGTCTTTCTGTGTGTTTACCGTAAATCCTATACGAGAGGCCAAGATCAAGTGATCTTGATAACTGTTCGCTAAATAACTATCGTTAAGAGATCCTAACCATTCGTCGAAAGCAGCAGAACGGTCAATTTTAATAACGCTCAATTCCGCCCATTCAATGTCGAATGAAGAAACCGTTTCCGGATTTTCAATAAAGTTCCATCCGAAACTGACCTGAGAAAGTGTTCGAGTATAATCGGGTCTACGCTGATAATTCAATCCAGCGCGTAGAGTAGTTTTCGGGTCGTTACTTCGACTAGTCTTCGCCAAATCACGTGGGAATAAGCGAGGCAATATTA